>JBGTRS010000176.1:0-8475 GCA_041940665.1 Pyrinomonadaceae bacterium
ACAAGATGCTTGGTGCCGTTCAAAATATATCCGCCGTCCGTTTTTTCGGCGGTCATCTTTAGGTTAAACGCATCCGAACCGCTCTCCGGCTCGGTCAAAGCGTGGACGCCGATCCATTCGCCGCTCGCAAATTTCGGCAGGAATTTTTGCTTTTGCCCTTCGCTGCCGAATTGGGCAATGGGAAGCTGAACCGTCCACATCTGGGCGTTCAATGCAAACGCCAGTCCGTTGTCGCGGCAACCGTAACCGAATCCTTCCATCGCCAGGATAGATGTCAAAATATCCACTTCATTATTTCGTCCGCCGAAATCGGATGGATTCGCCAACGCCTGAATCCCGAAATCCGCACATTTCTGCCAATCTTCACGCGAAAATTCGCCCCTCTGCTCGCGTTCGAGCAAGTCCTGATTTAATTCTCTTTCGGCAAAGTCGGAAATCTCTTGACGAAAATCTATTTGCTCTTTGGTCCAGGAAAAATCCATCGTGGTGCGTTTATTATCTATCTTGAAGCGAATGCAAAAGTAATGTCAACTTCGCATTTATTTCTATTATTGTTTTGCAGAAATTATTATAACTGAAATTTTGAATGCTGTTTTCTTGTGATATGTTCAAGTACACTCGTAAAAATTAATTTTCAGAGATAAATGCCTGATATCTTTAGCAAAATAAAAGTATTATATAACTTTTGGCAAAATCATTGGTCGGAAGAAAACACCGGCCGAGATCAGCGATTTTCCGCCCTCTTGATACGTCTGATCAGCGTGGTTTTTTTGTATATGGTCTTTGATACGATCCTGATGCGGATCGGCCATCTGCCGTTTGAAAGTTACGAACAATCCTTTATTTATCTTGCGTTTTTAAGACATTTGCTGACGGGCTGGTACCTTGTTTTTGTTCCGGTCCTCGTTTTTATCTTTATAATTTTCCGGAAAAATCTATTGATCTCCTGGCCGGAAATTCCCAAAGGCGGATACCTGCGTTTTTTTATCGTCTTGACGGCGGGAATTCTCACCTGGATCACGACAACCTTTAATTACAATTTGTATTTCGATCAAGGATATTATTTCGATCGTCTTTTACTTTTTATTTTTCTTCTGCTCATCTACTGGAAACCGGTTTTTGTTCTTCCGTTTCTGACCTGTCTTTTGCCGTTTATATGGCAGATCACGGTTTTACCGACCTCCGCCTGGACGGCCTTTTACCTACCGATACGTGTGCTCGTTCTGTTCTGGTCTTTCTTTTTTCTATATCTTTTGACCAAAAAATTCGCAGTCGCCGATCTCGTCTTTATGACGGGATGCCTTTTTGCCGCCCATTATTGGATTTCCGGTTACGGCAAGTTCAGTTGGGATTGGATCGGTTATGACCAGATATATTTTCTTTTGCCCGCAACATATACAAACGGCTGGATGAGTTTTGTCAGTCCCGGAACAATGTCCCGGATTACGAATTTTTCAAGTTATTTTAATCTGCCTTTAAAAATATTTACGCTTCTGGTCGAATTCGGAGCATTCTTATTTTTCCTGAACCGGCAAACCGTGCGTTTTTTTCTCGGCGGATGGATCGTTCTGCACACGGGCATTTTTTTTATGTCGGGAATTTTTTTCTGGCCGTGGCTTGTGCTCGAGATCGTTTTACTGTTTCTGTTTCTAATAAAAGACGGTTTTGCAGAACTTCCTCTTTTTTCACCCAAACACCTGATAATCTCGATCGTTTTGATAATTACCGGAACATTCTGGTCGAAACCCGTCAAGCTAGCCTGGTTTGATGTGCCCGTAAATTACACATATCAGATCGAAGCCTCCACCGAAAAAGGAAAAAGCTTCCGTCTTCCGCCTAATTTCTTTGCTCCGTTCGATACCCAATTCACACTCGGCGGTTTTAGTTATCTGAGTTCCGAAACGATAATGCCGATCACCTGGGGAGTGACGCCCGATCCGTTTATCGCCCGTAACCTGTCAGAACTTGAGTCGGCAGATGAAGTATTCGAATTTGAAACCGTAAACGGAAAAATTTACACGGACAAAAAACAAAAAGAGCTTTTCGATAAATTCCTCAAACGCTTTTTTCAAAATTGGAACAAGCGTAATTCCAACCGGACTTTTCTAAGTTATCTAAAAGCCCCGCGGATCATTTGCACGTATCCGACCTACATCGATCTTAAAGGCGAAAAAAAGATCAAAAAGATCGAGGTCATAAAGATCACAACCTTTTACAAAAACGGTTTATACAAAGAGATAAGAAAAAATAAGGTTCACGAGATTTCGATCGATTGAGTTTTTTTACACGGTTTGAAGTTACTGAGTGATATGCTTTGGTGAAATCTCCTGATCATAATCGAGGGAAACATATTCATCCTGCAGAAAATGATACGGATTTTTGACCTCCTCGAACATCGTTTCGACCTCGATCTGCTGTCCAAGACCCAGTTCGCCGGCATATTCGAGGAACAGATCCATAACGACCTGATCTTCCAAAGCCCAACCGGTGGAATCAAAAACGCTCGGCTGATATTTTGCAAATTCAAATTTATCCGAATTTTGCACGAGTTCGGCCAGATCGGTATCAATATCTTCTCTCGATAACTGCTGACACTCGCCTTCGATCACCGCCTGTTCGATAAAGTCCGGACAGACAAAAGCATTTTTGAGCAATTCTCTGGGAATCTCTATCTTACCGGGGAAATCCGACCCGACCGCATTGATATGCAGATGCGGTTTTCCCGAAAACTCCGTAAATAAAGGCCCTGCTCCGACGGCTATGGTCGTGGCCGTACATAAAATATCCGATCTTCTGACAACTTCCTCAATGTCCGTTGAAATAACCTTTAGATCCAGAGCCAATGACGAAGTGCGGGATTCAAAAGAGTCTCTCGAACTCTTATCAATATCGTAGATGAAAACTTCCCGAAGCCGGAAAATTCTCGAAAGCGCGTGCAGTTGCGTCACTGCCTGGGCACCGCAACCGATCAGTCCAAGCGTCGAACTTTCAGCCGGAGCTAAAAATTTCGAGGCGACGGCCGAGGCCGCCCCCGTGCGGAGAGCGGTAGTCAAAACCCCGTCCATCAACGCCGATAAATGTCCCGATTCGGTATCATAGGTCGAGATCGTTGAAATGATGGTCGGTAAATTGAATTTATCCGAATTTTTCGGATGATAACCGACCGCCTTCAACATAACTTTTTCGCCGTGCTTATAAAGCGGCATCCATTCGATCAAACCCGAATGCGGCTGTTCATAATAAAAACCCGATCTGACGGGGATAAGAGTTTTCTGCGAATCGAAAGTTTCAATGGAAGCCCTCAGACGATGGATCAAAGTATCCATCAGGAAGTTAAGACCGCAACTCTTGATAACTTTTTGCACATCGCGACCGGATAAAATTAAGGTTTTATCTTTGAAGAGTTTCATCTGTTTCTTTTTATAATACTCTAAACGATGCGGATTTAACAAAATAAACCGTATTTATTCACAACCATCAAAAAATTTTCCTTAGAAATTTCTGAATTTAACAGATTCGCGGAAGCTGTTCGCCGAGCTGCATATCAACGACTCTCGTCGCTCCAAAAACGGTTTTCGCAACGACCATACCTTTATGTTCCGCGACGACCTCGCCGATGACCGCCGCTTTCGTGCCGAATTCATTTTTTTGCATCGCTTCGAGGAGTTCATCGGCTTTTTCTCTCGGAGCGATCGCCAAAAGTTTTCCCTCATTAGCGACATAAAAAGGATCAAGTCCCAAAAACTCGCACGCCGAACGCACCACATTCGGAACGGGAATTTTCGTCTCCTGAAGAACGATGCCGACACCGGACGCTTTGGCGATCTCGTTCAAAGACGAAGCAATGCCGCCGCGGGTCGGATCGCGTAAAACTCTAACTTCTTTTGTAACATTTAGAATATCTTCGACCAAAAAATTTAAGTTTGCACAATCGGACTCGATCGGAGCGTCAAATTCCAACCCCTCGCGTTCGGACATGATCGCCACGCCGTGAACGCCGATCTCGCCCGAAACGATGACGACATCGCCCGGTTGTGCCGAGTGCGGAGAAAGATTGACATCTTTCGGAATAATACCGATGCCGCTCGTATTGATAAAAAGCCCGTCGCCTTTGCCTTTGTCCACGACCTTCGTATCGCCCGTGACGATCTTGACTTCCGCCCGTCTTGCCTGTTCGCCCATTGAATTGACGATTCTGCCTAAATGCTCGACCTCAAAACCTTCTTCGATAATAAAACCGCAACTAAGGAAAAGCGGTTTCGCCCCCGCCATCGCTACATCGTTGACCGTGCCGTTGACCGCCAGATTCCCGATATTTCCGCCGCGGAAAAATAAGGGCTTGATCACAAACGAATCCGTCGAATAAGAAATCCGCCCGCCGTCTTTTAAGATTTCGCTCAGATCAAGCGACGCCGCATCGCTCAATTCGTCCAGAGTTTCATTTGAAAAAACGGGCAGAAAAAGATTTTCAACCAGTTCATTCGACAACTTCCCGCCGCCCCCGTGTCCGAGAACGATCTTCGGATAATCCCGCAAAGGTAAAGGGCAAACCCAATTATTGAAATCTATTTCAGTCATCAGTCAACAGTTATCAGTTATCATTACTTTTATTTAGTCTGGTTTTCTTTATGATTGAGAAAAACATTTTAGCTATCTCATCTGCATCGTTGTGGATACTTTCAAAAGTTTTTTCGTTTATATAGTTCGTTTCTTTCAGAAGCGACAACCAATATTTGGTTTCGAGACACTCCTTGTAGGCAATGCTTATTTTATTTGAGAAATCGGCTTCTGAAATCGCACCATTTGCTTCGGTAATGTTTGCTCCAATCGAAGTGCCACTTCTTAATAACTGCTTCGATAATACAAACTCTTTCTGCTCTTTTTGTAAATGTTTACAAGCATTGACGATCCTAATCGCAAAAGCAAACGCCTTCTCATAAACCAAACTCTTATTTACCATATTTCAGTCAACAGTAATCAGTCATCAGTTATCATAAAGTTCATTAACTATTATGGTCTTTTTGGATAATCAATCAACCTGATGATTTCGCTGATAACCGTTGACTGTTGACTGATAACTGAGTGAAGCGTCCGTAATTATAATAAGCCGCACAGGCTCCTTCCGATGAAACCATCGTTGCTCCCAAAGGTTTTCGCGGCGTACACTCCTTGCCGAAAGCCGGACATTCGTGCGGTTTGATCGTGCCCTGGAGGACTTCGCCGCTTCGACAAAGGGTTGATTCGTGCGTTTCGATGTCGGTTACTTCAAATTTGTATTCGGCATCGAAATCGCGGTAGTCTTCGCACAAACTCCAGCCGCTCATCGGAATCACGCCGATGCCACGCCACGCCCGGTCTTTTACCTCAAAAACATCCGTGAGCATCGTTTGAGCCGCCGTGTTGCCTTCAAAGGTAACGACGCGGTTGTATGCGTTTTCGACCTCAAAAGTTCCGTTTTCAAGATGCGTTACGGCTCGCCGAATGCCTTCCAGAATGTCGAGCGGTTCAAAGCCGGTTACGATGATCGGAATTTTATATTTTTCGGTCAAAGGCGGATATTGTGAAAAGCCCATGACGGAACAGACATGCCCTGCCGCGAGGAAAGCCTGCACGCGGTTGGTCGGTGATTCCATAATGGCGGCAATCGCCGGCGGCACGAGAACGTGCGAGACGAGCATCGAAAAGTTCGTCAGGTTTTGCTTTTTCGCCTGAAAAACAGCCATCGCATTGGCCGGTGCAGTCGTTTCAAAACCGACGCCGAAAAAGACGACTTCCTTTTCGGGATTTTGTTTGGCGAACTTTAAGGCATCGAGCGGCGAATAAACCGTCCGCACATCGCCGCCTTCGCTTTTGATTCGAAATAAGTCTTTCTCACTTCCGGGAACGCGAAGCATATCGCCGAACGAACAGAAAATGACATTCGGTTTTGAAGCGATCGCCAGAGCCTTATCTATCAACTCGAGCGGCGTCACGCAAACCGGACAGCCCGGACCGTGGATCAATTCAATTTCTTTTGGGAGAAGCTGGTCAATTCCGTTGCGGATGATCGAATGCGTCTGACCGCCGCAAACCTCCATAATCGCCCAATCTCTGGTCGTTATGGCTTTGATTTCGTCCAATAAATTTCTTGCCAATTCAGGATCGCGGAATTCATCTAAATACTTCATAATTCACCTCCAAACAGAAGCCCGCACGTGAGTAAGGGCGGAGTTCACAAACTTTAATATGCACAAAAATCTAAAAATTTCATTTATCAAATTCGTCCATACTTACATGCGGGCTGCCTTTAAAAATCAGGGATTTCATTACCTTGTCCGAACAAAACGTAATCAACCGCTCTTTCAACACTTCTCGTTTTCCAAAGATAACGACGGCTTTTTCCTCTCGACCAAACCTTTTCTTCTTTTTCAGCCAGATTATTTTCTCTCAATCTCCGCGTCGAATATGCCTTGAATTCATTTATGATCCGCTCAGGTTTCTTTTGGGCGGAAACTACTGCGTGTAGATGGTTTGTTCTTATATTTATTGCTAAAAGTTCATATCCTTTGTAATCACAAACCTCTTTAACCGCTTCCAAAATGCAAATTCGTTTTGGCTTTCCAAGTAAGAATTCGGCTTGCTTCATCTCACTCTCCATATATTTTTTTAACTTCTCACTCGGCGGCATTCGCGGAGTTCCATATATGTTATAACCGTGTCTATCTACCGAACTTCTTTCGTCCCCGTGTAGCCAAGTTCCAAAGGAACGAATCGAAATAAAATAGGCTAATGGAAAGCCACCCTCAGGCTGTTCGTTCATAATCGGTTGGTACGATTTATATATTTTATGTCCGCCCTTACTTACGTGCGGGCTTCTGTTGGCACTTCAACGCCCAACTCCTCTTCGAGCATTCCGAGTTCCCGGAACATCTGCAATTTTTCCAACGCGGATTTTTCGTCAAGTTTCTGGATCGCAAAACCGACGTGAACGATGGCGTAATCGCCGACGACCGCATCGGGCAGATATTCGAGGCACACCTCTTTCGAAATGCCGTCAAAATCTATCTTGCCCATCCGTGCCTCATCAACTTCGTAAATCTCTTTGATCTGTCCGGGAACTGCTAAACACATAATTTTTACTCCGTAAAAAAATGCAAAATTTTTAATTTTTAATTTGATTGCCGGCGGCAATCACCGCTTGTCCGAGTGCCAGACCGCCGTCGTTCGGCGGAACTTTCCGGTGCGTGAAAATTTCAAAATCTTCTTTTTCCAAATTCTTAACCGCCTTCTGAAGCAAGGCGACATTTTGAAAACAGCCGCCGCTCAAAGCGACTTTGTTCATCCTGCATTTTTCACGCATTTTTAAACTTAGATTCAAAATCAAGTTTGCGACCGAATTATGAAATTTTGCCGAAATCATCGAGATCAGCATTTCATCCAAAACGTCCGCTGTCACGGCTTTCATCAAATTTTTCCAATTGACTAAAATTATATCACTTTCACTCAATTCAAATTCATAAAATTCAGTAACACTTTTATCCATCAAAGCCTCAAACTCGATCGCCGCCTGGGCTTCATAAGTTATTTGCTGACGGACATTGGCAAGCGAAGCAACCGCGTCAAAAAGCCTTCCGAAACTGCTCGTCGGGATGACATTCAGATTTCTTTCAAGCTGTGTCGCTAAGATCTTCCGTTCGGTTTCGGAGCAAAAGTCAACGCAAGCTAAGTTTTCGTTCCATTCGATTCCGGCTTCGCGTAATAAACTCAAAGCGACGCGGTAAGGTCTTCTGATCGAAGCATCGCCGCCCGCGAGCGGGAAATACGCGAGATGTGCGGCTCTCTCAAAACCTCTATAATCAGCGATCAAAACCTCGCCGCCCCAGATATTTCCGTCGTCGCCGAAACCCGTTCCGTCAAAAGCAAAACCGATGACCTTTTCATTCTCCAAGCCGTTTTCCGCCATCACCGCAGCGATGTGAGCGTGATGATGCTGAACTTCAAAGAGTTCCGCATTCATTTTTTCGGCATTTTCTCTCGCCCAATTCGATGAAAGATAATTCGGGTGTCTATCGCAGGCGATGATTTCCGGCTCGACCCGGAAAAGTGCCTTCATCTGCTCAAACGATCTTTTGAAAGACCAGAGAGTTTCCAGATTTTCCATATCGCCGATGTGTTGCGACATAAACGCAAAGTTCTTTTTGGTTAAACAAAACGCCGCTTTTAATTCACCGCCGACCGCCAAAATGTTCGGAACTTCAAACGGCAATTCGACGGGAAAAGGTGCGTAACCACGCGAGCGTCTGATTGGCAATAAATAAGAATTTTTCAACGCAGAGTTCGCAGAGTTCGCAGAGATATTTTGGGAATTAATTTTACTGTTTTCATTCTTGAAGGCATTTTTATCTATATTTATCTGTGTTTCAATATCATTTCTTATCTATAATTTTATTTGCTTAATTGCATTGGCACCATTGTCATGGGTGCACATTAGGAGGC
>JBGTRS010000177.1:0-8407 GCA_041940665.1 Pyrinomonadaceae bacterium
TTTTCTGAACGGTTTGCTTGATCTTTTCGGTTAAAGTATTTTGAAAATCGGTTAAAGACATAAATTTTTATGAATTTTTCACCATAGATGGACACAGATAAACACGGATAAATTAAAACCAATTTCAATTATAAAAAATCAAAAAATATCTGTGTCCATCTAAGGTTAAAAAAAAATCGTTTCTGTTGGTTTAATTTTATTAGCAAAATTAAAATCAGAAGTATAACTTTCGTATTTGGTTATTTCAAAGTTAAAATCTTTGTATGGAGTTTTCTTCAAGGTTCAAACAAAAATTCAATGAAGCAAAAAGCGTCTGTGTTTTAACCGGAGCGGGAATTTCCGCCGAATCGGGCGTGCCGACCTTTCGCGGCGGCGGACAGACTGCCGTTTGGAAAGGAATGCCGTTTGATGAAATTTCTTCGGCTCGGATGGTTCGGGAAAACTTGGCGGAAGTTTGGGAATGGTTTGATTACCGTCGCGGCGTTCTGCAAAAATGCGAGCCGAATCCTGCACATTTTGCTCTTGCCGAATGGGAAAGTCATTTCGAGGATTTTACTTTGGTAACGCAAAACATTGACGGTTTGCACAAACGGGCGAAGTCGGACAAAGTCATTGAAGTTCACGGCAATATCAACCGTTCGAGATGTGTAAAATGCGGAAAAACTTTCCAGATGAAAGCCGAAGAAGTTCCGCACAAACCCGAAAAATGTGAAGTCTGCAACGAAAATGTGCGTCCCGATGTCGTTCTTTTCGGCGAAATGCTGCCCGCAGGTGCTTATGAAAAGGCATCGCAAAAAGCCGCAACGTGCGATCTTTTCTTCGTCATCGGAACCTCCGCACTTGTTTATCCGGCGGCGATGCTTCCCGAAATTGCCAAACAAAACGGAGCTTATTTAGTCGAGGTAAATCCCGAAGAAACACCTTTAACACCATATTGCGATGAATCTTTGAGAGGAAAAGCAGGCGAAATTCTTCCATTTATCATTTAACAATTATCATTAATCAATTTTGTGAAATACGAATTAAAAATGAATGAATTGGATTTGTTAAATGATAAATGATAAATGATAAATGATATGAAAACACTTTATTTTGATTGCTTTGCCGGTGCGAGCGGAAATATGATTCTCGGCGGTTTAATTTCGCTCGGAGTTGAAAAAGACCAATTGATTTCGGAATTGAGGAAACTCAATTTGCCCGATTTCGACATCGAGTTTGAACATGTCAATCGAAGCGGCATAAATTCCGTTCACGCCAAAACGATCTATCACGAGGAAAAAACACACAGACATTTTTCCGACATAAAACGAATAATCGAAGACGCGGATTTATCGGAAAATATAAAAGATCGTTCGGTCGAAATTTTCCGAAATTTGGCTAAAGCCGAAGCGAAAGTTCACGGCATCGAACTTGAAAAAGTCCATTTTCACGAAGTCGGGGCGATGGACGCTATTCTCGATGTCGTCGGAGCCTGCATTGGTTTTGAACTATTGGAAATAGAAAAATTCGTCTGTTCAAAAATCCACACGGGAAGCGGTTTTGTCGAAATAGCTCATGGTAAATACCCAATTCCGCCGCCAGCGGTTGCCGAACTTTTAAAAGAAATGCCGATCTATTCAACTGAGATCGAAGGCGAATTGATAACGCCGACCGGTGCGGCGATCATCAAAACTCTTTGCGATGAATTCGGCGAAATAAAGGATTTTCAAAGCGAAAAGATCGGTTATGGAGCAGGAACAAGAGAATACGATAATTTCCCGAATGTCCTTCGCTTAATGCTTGGGAAAGTTTCACCGCAAAGACGCAAAGACGCAGAGGAAGATCAATTACGAATTACCAATTACCGATTACCAATTACCGCTTACCTTTTACAAATTGAAACCAATCTTGACGACATTTCGCCCGAAATTCTCGGGTTTGTAATGGACAAAGCTTTTGAGATCGGAGCATTGGATTGCTGGTTTACGCCAATTCAAATGAAGAAAAACCGTCCGGCGACGCTGGTTTCGATTCTTTGCGAAATCAGCGAAAGAGAAAAATTTGCCGAATTGCTTTATACTGAAACTTCAACGCTCGGTTTAAGATTTAGAGAAATTAAACGCGAATGTTTGCCGCGGGAGATCGTCAAAGTTGAATCCGAATTTGGCGAAGTTGATGTAAAAATTGCAAAATTTGATGGCAAAACTGTAAATATCAAACCGGAATTTGAACAGATTCGGGAGATAGCTTCGCGGACAAACTTAACGATCAAAGAAATCGAAGAAAAAATTATCAAAGAACTTAGGGGAAAATAATTTGTCGGAAAAAAAAATTGATATTGAAAAGATCGCCCAGGGCGTGCGTCTGATGCTTGAAGGAATGGGTGAAGACCCGGAACGCGACGGTTTAAGACGGACACCCGAACGGGTCGCCCATTTTTACGCCGAACTGACGGAAGGAATGTGGCAGGATGCAAAAGCGGAAATTGTCGCATTGCCAGGCGACTCGCACGATGAGATGGTCATCGTCAAAGATATTGCAATCGCGTCCGTCTGCGAACATCATCTCGCCCCGTTCGTCGGAAAAGTTTCGATCGCCTATATTCCGAAAGACGGCCGCATCGTCGGACTTTCAAAATTGGCACGGATTGCCGAAATTTATGCCAGACGCTTGCAGGTGCAGGAACGTCTGACCAAACAGATCGCCGATACGCTTTTTGAAGAACTAAAACCGCTCGGCGTGATGGTCGTCATGGAAGCCGAACACACTTGTATGACACTTCGCGGAGTAAAAAAACCTGGAGCCAAAACCGTGACATCGGCAGTTTTAGGCGGTTTTAGAAGAGACCCGCGAACCCGTGCCGAGGCAATGAGTTTGATAATGGGTTAAAAGATTTAAGATTCAAAATTCACTATTAAAAATTATGAAAAAAATTACATTTTTATTGATTTTGGTGTTTGTCATTTCTTCTAGCGTTTTCGCTCAAAAAAATAATTATTCAAAATATTTCAGCGAAAAGGATTTGCGTTCGACGGTGAAATTTTTGTCGGATGACGGGTTTGAAGGTCGTGGTCCGGGAAGTCGCGGCGGGGAATTGGCGGCGAAATATATTGCGAATCGGCTTGAACTGGCGGGTTTGAAGCCGGGCAATCGGGGCAGTTTCTTTCAGTCGGTTCCGTTGATTGGATTAAAGCCCGACCCGAATACGAAAATGGAAGTTTCGCGGATTTCCGATAACAAGACTTTTTCATTCGACTTCGGCAAGGATTGGGTCGGTTTTACCGATGCTCAGAAAGATGAGGTAACTGTCGAGGGCGAGCTAATGTTCGTCGGTTATGGAATTGATGCACCGGAGCAGAATTGGAATGATTACAAGGGCGATCCCGAGCAATATAAAGATAAAATTCTTTTAATTCTCGTCAACGATCCGCCGGCAACTTCGGAAGAACCGAATCTATTCAGCGGCAAGGCTTTGACCTATTACGGACGTTGGACCTATAAATACGAAGAAGCCGCCCGCAAGGGGGCGAAAGGCGTGATCCTGATTCATACGGATGAATCAGCCGGATACGGCTGGAATGTCGTCGAAACTTCATTCGGCGGAACGGAAAGATTCGATATTGCCCGAAGCGATAACGATAAAACGCTGTTTTTGCAATTGAAAGCCTGGATGAAAGATACGAGCATTATGGAATTTATCAAGTTTTCCAACTCGGGTTTGAGTTCGATGATAAAATCCGCTCAAACGAGAGATTTTCAACCCGTTAATCTGAATACAAAAATCAAAGTTGATCTCAAAGCAGAATTGCAGAGAGTTGATTCAAATAATGTCGTCGCCGTTTGGGAAGGAAGCGATGCGAAGTTAAAGGACGAATATGTCGTCTATACGGCACATTGGGATCACATCGGCATCGGCAAACCGAATGCGGAAGGCGACACGATCTATAACGGTGCGTTGGATAACGCTTCGGGCGTCGCCCAAGTTCTGGCCATCGCCGACGCTTTTACAAAACTGCCGAAAAAGGAACAGCCGAAACGATCGCAGGTTTTTCTGTTCGTCACGGCGGAAGAACAGGGACTTCTCGGAGCGGAATTTTACGCTCAAAATCCGATTTTTCCATTGGAAAAAACTGCCGCCAATATAAACATTGACGGCGGAAATATGTTTGGAAAAACAAAAGATTTCGGGGCGTTGGGAACTGAGCGTTCAACGCTCGGCAAATTCGTGCATGAAGAATTGAAAATGCGTCAGATGACCTTTTCGCCCGATGAACGACCCGAACAGGGATATTTTTTCCGTTCCGATCATTTTCCGTTCGCCAAAAAAGGCGTCCCGGCGTTGAGCATCCGACGCGGAAACGATTTTATCGGAAAAGATAAGGCTTATGCCGACCAAATCTTTGCCGAATTTAACTCAAAACATTATCATCAGCCGTCGGACGAATTCCGCGAAGATTGGGTTTACGACGGAATGGTGCAGATGCTCGATGTCGTTATGGCGATCGCATTGCGGGCTTCAAATGTCCAAAAATTACCCGCATATTTGCAAGGCGATGAATTTGCAAATGCTCAACCGGAAAGAAAACCTTAAATTTTAAATCGTAATAGGTAATTGGTAATAAGTAATTGGTGATTTATAATTTTTTAATCACAAATACTTATTACCAATTACCTATTACTAATTACTGGACTAGATGAAAACATTTTATATAACAACACCAATTTATTATGCGAACTCTTTGCCGCATCTTGGGCATCTTTATACGACGACCGTGGCGGATGTTGTGAACAAATACAAAAAACAACGAGGTTTCGAGACGTTCTTTCTCACTGGAACGGATGAACACGGCATCAATATCCAGCGGGCGGCTGAGGAAAATAAACGCACGCCGAAGGAACAGGTTGATTTTGTCGCCGAGCATTATAAAAAATTGTATACCGATTTTAATCTGAATACGGAAAACGGCGGTTACGATATTTTTATGCGGACGACAAATGATTTTCATTACGAAGCCGTCCAAAAGTTTTGGAAAGAAATTTCTGCGAACAAAACTCCGAAAGATAATTCGACAATCTATAAAGATTTTTATAAGGCCTGGTTTTGTGCGGCTTGTGCGGAGTTTAAGACCGAAACCGAATACGAAATTCGAAACGGGGAAGAAATTCCGCGGTGTCTGGTTCACGAAAAACCGCTTGATCGGGTGGAAGAAGAAAGCTATTTTTTCAGACTTTCGGATTATGATGAGGTTTTGCTGGAAAAAATCGAAAATACAGATCTGGTTCGTCCCGAATCCCGGCGGAATGAAATAATTTCGTTTATCAAAAGCGGTTTAAACGACCTTTCGATCTCGCGTGAAAAGAAAAATGTCAGTTGGGGCGTTCCCGTTCCGGACGATGAAAATCATGTCATGTATGTCTGGATTGACGCTCTTTCCAACTACATCACGGCAATCGGTTATGGCAACGAACAACAAGCAAATATCGGTTTTGAAAAGTTCTGGTCGAACGCCCATCATTTTGTCGGCAAAGACATCCTCAGATTTCATACGGTTTACTGGTTCTCGTTTTTGTTGGCGGCGGGACTTGATCTGCCGAAAACGGTCTATGCCCACGGAATGTGGCTCGACGGCGATGGCCGCAAGATGGGCAAAACGCTCGGCAACATCATCGAACCGCGATTTCTGAAGGAACATTTTCAGATAGATGCCGTCCGCTATTTCGTTTTGCGGGAAATGATCTTCGGACAAGACGGAAAATTCAGTTACGAAAATCTGATCGAACGTGCCAACGCCGATCTGGCCAAAGGTTTGGGCAATCTTTCTTCAAGAACGCTTTCGATGATCGAAAAATACCGCGACCGTAAAATTCCCGACGGGACGATTCACGATGAGAATTTCTTAAACGCCAAGCGTGCCGGAATCAGCCCGGATGAACAGGAGTTGGTTTCGGTTCTGGAACTGGCGAGAGATGAATTTTTGCGGAAGTTCGATGATTTCGATTTTAGTTCCGCCCTGGAAACTCTTTGGAAAGTTATTTCCAGGATAGACAAAATGATTACGGAAGCGAAACCCTGGGAATTGATAAAAGACGAAAATCAACAGGAAACCTTGAACGCCGTTTTGTTTCGGGCAACGGAAACTTTGCGGTGGTTGTGTGTAATGCTCTATCCGGTGATGCCGGAATCCACCCGAGCGATCTACTCGCAGATCGGTTTATCGGAAGATATTTCAAAAACAGATCCGGCGGAATTAAAATGGGGCGAACTCGAAGCCGGAACGGAAATCGGAAAGACCGAGGGCGTTTTTCCGCGTCTGGATGCCAATAAAATTATGAGTGCAATTGAGGAAACAAAGGAAAAGGAAGAAGAAGAAAAAGCGAAAGCGGACGAAATTTTCATCACGATTGATGATTTTATCAAAGTCGAGCTAAAGGTCGGCGAAGTTCTGGAATGCGAACGGGTGGAAAAATCGGATAAACTCCTCAAATGCAAAGTTGATCTCGGCGAAGAAAATCCGCGTCAGATTTTGGCGGGAATGGCTCAGTATTATTCGCCCGAAGAAATGATCGGAAAGAAAATCATCGTCGTGGCGAATCTGAAACCGCGAAAAATGATGGGAATGGAATCACAGGGAATGATCTGTGCCGCCTCGGTCGGTGACGGCGATAAACCCGTCTTGGCGACGGTTTTGGATGAAAATGTTCCGAACGGTGCAAGATTAAGTTGAGAGAAGGAGAAACCTTATGTTAAAGAAAAAATTAAACCTTATATTATTGATAATCGGACTTGGATTTACAGTTTTGGGACAAGGTCCGCCACCGCCACCGGCACCGCCTCCTCCGGCACCGCCACCGCCACCGCCTTTAATATATTCGCCTCCTCTACCGTTTAACGTCAAACAAATTAAGAAGGAAAATTTGGGTTTTCAGATAGATTTTGCAAATCAGCCGGATGATCAGATTATTGAAAGCGAAGAAGAGGTCATTCATAGTTTTACAACGAGTCTGGTTGGCTCAAAAGAGATCGTTCGGGTTACCGAAACAAAATCCGGAAAAGTTGATCGGGAAAGGATTATCTATGAATTAAAAAACGAGTATTTATCGAATGAATCGAGTAGATTGATTTCCGAGAGAGAAATTTCCTTGAACGGACAAAGCGGGAAAGAATTTATTATCGAGGAGATCACGAGTTTTAAAAAGATCAGAGTTTTTATTGCCGGCAATAGAATTTATGAAGTTTATATAGACGTTGCAAATTGGCACATTCTAAATAAATCGAAACCAGAATTGGCCGTTGCATTTGAAAATGAGGCCGCCAGATTTTTCGATTCGTTTTTATTGATTCCGGTAACCGTAAAAGGTGAAAGTGACCGTGCAACTATTTCCGGCAATGATCGGAATGAAAATAAAACCGTCAGAACGAAAGATGAATACAGTAAGAAAACTAAAACTTTTTATTCGGCAGAAGGAGGATTTTCGATTTATTTTCCCGGAAATCCGAAGAAAGACATAAAAAACATCGAGGAAGATGGTCAAGCTACGAAAACGACGATTTACGGATCCATGACAAGGTCTGCTTATTATAATGTCGTTTATCAGGATGCTCCGACCGTCATCAATGAAAAGATCGAGAAAATAGCTTTCTACGAAGGTATTAAAAATGCCATTTTTGATCCCGCTAAAGGTGAGTTGATCGAAGACAAAGAGTTTCAGGAAGGCGATGTTTACGGTCGGGAATTTATTTATGCAATGCCCCAAAGTACGATTCAGATGCGTCTGTATTTTGTCAAACAGAGGCTTTTCCGGGTTTTTGTCGTCACGCCGGGGGATTTTAGAAAATTAAAACAGCAGGTGCAAATTACTTTCAGAAACCTTGCCGAGAAATTTTATGATTCGATGCGGGTTGAAAATGTTCCCGAACCGGAGTTTGCCGTCACACGATTGCCGGATGATTTTCAGGTAACGATTTCGGAACGAAAATTTGAAAGCAAATTTTTCGGATTTCAATCCGAACTGCCGAAGGGTTGGAGATTCTTGGATGCAGAGGAAGTCGCTTTATTTGAAAATCTAACGAGACAAGAGTATTTGGAAAATACGACACTCAATAAAGATATGATAAATAATTCACTTAATAAGACCAAGACTATATTTATCGCCTTTATTGAAGAAGAACTTGAAAATCAAGGTCAAAATCTAATGGTTGCCGCCGAACAGGTTTCATTCCCGGAATTTGAACCCGAAACTTTTATAAAGGGAATGATTAAAAACCTGCTCGAAAAAAACGAAACTGTTACAACCGCTACACAGATAAGAACAATAGATGGCGTGAAATTCGCCTGGTATGAAACCTTTGATTCGGAACAAAAAACTTATCAAAGATTTTTTGTTGCCAATATCAATAAAATATCATTCCAGATAATATTTACATTTT
>JBGTRS010000178.1:0-8275 GCA_041940665.1 Pyrinomonadaceae bacterium
GTTTTATTGAACATCGGAAAACGCTCATTTGAAACATCGCTCGTAATCTGTTGAACGCCCGTCCCGTCCGCATTCATCACAAAAATATCCCAGTTTCCGTTTCTGTTTGATTCAAATAAAATCCTTTGCCCTTCGGGCGAAAAACTCGGATAGCGGTCTTGTGCCTGATGATTTGTGAGTTTCAAAGGGATAATATCCTGCCAACCCCAGGGAGCTTCAGGCGGTTCGATCTGCTTCGTCAAATCAAACCGGATGCTGTAAAATCGGTCCGTCCCGAGACGCCGCAAATTGTATGAAAAATACTCTCCGGTCAACTCAATCCACCAAACATTCGAAGCGGCCGCCGGGATAAGTTTGGCGGTTTCTTCATCGGCGGGAAAAACCTGTCTGTCGGGCAAACCGCTGTTTGAAGAAAGTCCGCCGTAATTTGTAATTTCATCGGGTTTTCCGTCCTCGTGCCGATGGTCGTGCTTGAGCAAAATCCGGCCATCCTGTTTTGTCAAAACCCAGGTCCGCGACCTGTCTTCACCGACAAAAAACGGAATCCGCAGCCGGTTCGTTTCACACGAACGCACATGCATCACGAGTTTTTTACCCAGAAAACTGTCGCCTTCGGGAGCATTTTTCACCTCGCCTGCAAACGCCTTTCCGCACAGTTTTTGTAGGGAACTCCAAAACTTTTCACTATTATCTATCGGCTTGGGTTGAGCAAAAACATCGAAACCTGAAAAGAAAACCACTATTAAAGACAACAAAATGAAGTTTTTCATAAGAAAACTATACACCATTTACCCGGCTTGCCCTGCAAAATAAGCCTTCACGCGATAATGCCAATCAACGTAAAGATCAAATTTCGGGCATCGAATTTATTGAACGAACTTTCTAAAATCAGATATCGTTTTAGTTTAGAATTTATTTTAATAACGATAATTTTGATTTAAAATTTATGTTTGCAATGTTTAGAAAATTATTTATTTTTAAGGTTTTTGTTTTATTCGTCTTCGTTTTTTGCGTTCAGACTTTTTCGCAAGAGATCGCTCATAAAGATCGCATCGAGATTTTTGAAGAAGTCTGGAGCGTGATTGATGAAAAATATTACGACGCGAAATTTAACGGTGTGGATTGGCACGAGGTGAAAGAGCGTTATCGCCCTTTGCTGAAAAAGGCGGAAAGCGAAAATGAATTTTATGCCTTGCTCGACCGGATGGCGGGCGAGCTGAACGATTCGCACACGCGTGTTTTTTCGCCGCAAGCGAGAGCGGATAGAGAAAAGAAACGCATTTCGTCAAGCGTCGGTTTCGGGATCGGTCTGGTCGAAAACGAATTTGTCATCACGCGGGTTTTGCCGAAATCTCTGGCGGAAATTATGGGACTAAAGACAGGAATGATCTTGAGAAGCATCGAAGGAAAACCCGCCGCGGAAGTTTTTAATGAGGCGAGAAAAGCGGTCGGAGCGTCTTCTTCGGAAAGATCGGCCCGGATGCGGGCATTTTCAAAAATGCTGGCGGGCGACACGGACAAGCATCTGCGTCTGGAACTGGAAAACGCGGACGGAAAAATGTCCGAGGTATTGATCCCGCGAAAGTCTTTTATAAATGAAACGGACTTTGAAGCAAAACTCCTCTCTTCCGGCATTGCTTACTTGAAATTCGGCGAGTTTGAAAAAGATACGCCGCAGAAGGTTCTGGAATTTTTGAAACGGGCGAGAGATTCAAAAGGAATGATTCTCGACTTGCGGGGAAACGGCGGCGGCGACGGCGAAGCGGGTTTGGAGATCGCCGGATATTTTCTGAATGAACAGATCGCGGTTGCCCGCCTCGTGACGAGAACGGGAAAACCGCCGATCCCCGAAATCCCGATGACGCTTGAAACGGGCAAAAAAGACGCTCAAGTATATTCCAAACCGATCGTTATCCTGGTCAACGAACAAACCGCCAGCACTTCCGAACTTATCACTAACGCTCTGCAGGAATTTGGCCGGGCATACGTCATCGGCACGGAAAATACCTGCGGCTGTGTTCTGGCTTTTCTCGGCTACCGCAAAATAAAAGGCGGCGGCGATCTCTCGGTCAGCGAATTCGGTTTTGTTACCGCGAAAGGCAAAACGCTCGAAGGCCGAGGCGTTTCGCCCGACAAAATAGTTCCGCTCAAATTGAAAGATTTACAAACAAGTCAGGATGCGACGTTGATGGAAGCGGAAAATTATCTGAGAAACTTATAGAAAAATCATCAAACTCGATGACCGTTCCCATTTTTATAAATTCCGTTTCAGAATCTCGTTGAATTCCTCGGCTTCGTAATAACCGAGAACCTCGTCCGTCTGGAAGCCCTCTGCGGAAAAGATGAGAATGGCCGGAATGCCTTCGCCGCCGTGTTCGGCCGAACCGCTTTTGAAGGCCCGGGCGGCATCGGGAAATTTATCTATGTCGATGTTTAAAACTTCAAAACCGGCGAGAGTTTTTTGAACTTCCGCGTCTTTCATGGTTTTTTGGTTGAACAGACGGCAGTAACCGCACCAGACGGCATCGAAGACGAGAAGAACATTTTTGTTCTTTTCCTTTGCCGCCTCAAATGTTTTGACGATCTCGGGATTTTTGACATCGAGCGAATTAAAATCGAGACCGCCCGGCATCATTTTTTGACTCTCGCAATTGGCGAATAAGATCGCAAAAGTTAGAAGAAGCGTGGCAAGTGCGAATTGTTTCGGGTGAAATTTTCTCATAAGGTAAAGAGCAGTTAAAATTTATTTTATGACATAAACAATTTAACCCGAAGTCATTGACAGAATCAAATAACTTTTCCGTTATTAAAGACCGAAAATCTGGTAGTCTCCTAAATGTGTGTGACTTGTAAAAAACTCAAAACAAACTTTGCGGCTTTGCAACTTTTGCGGGAATCTTTTTATCCCGCAAAACTGCCTAAGTTCGCCAAGAAGATAAAATAACCCACAATTAGGACATTACTCTGTAAATCTTTCGCATTTCCATTTCGAGGCGTTTTGTAGTCTAATCTTTCCTGACAAACTACCCATGAAAATTTCCGTAATTATTCCGACATTTAATGAAGAATTGACCATCGAGAAGACTTTGGACGCGGTCTCCAGGCTGGTCAATGTTGACGAGATCATTATCGTTGACGGCGGAAGTTCGGACAGAACGGTCGAGATGATCGAAAATTACAACGCCATCAAGGAAACAAAACTCGTTAAAACCGCGGAAGCTAACCGCGGAAAACAGATGCACGAAGGGACGAAAAATGCTACGGGCGAGATTTTCTGGTTTATCCACGCCGACACGCGGCCGAAACAGGGTTCGGGGGCGGAGATCAAAAAATATATGCGTTACGCGGAGGTGGTCGGCGGAAATTTCGAGATAATTTTTTCGGGCGAGAGCCGCTGGGCGAGGTTTCTAACGCGGCTTTATCCGCAACTTTTCTCGATGGGTTTGGTTTACGGCGATTCGGCGATCTTCGTGCGAAAAGAGGCCTATGAAAAGATCGGCGGTTTTCGTCCATTTCCGCTTTTCGAAGATGTTGACCTTTTCAAAAGATTGAGCAAAAAAGGTCGTTTCGTACATATTTCAATGCCGGTGACGACCTCTTCGAGACGTTTTGAAAACCGTTCGTTTCTCTGGACGTTTATAAAATGGTCAATCCGGCAAGGATTATACTGGCTCGGTGTTCCACCGAAAATTCTGGGAAGGACTTACAAACAGATTCGATAATACTTGGGAAATTTTCTTAGAAGTTGTTTTAAAAATCAAAACCGACGTAACGCCACCGTCCCGGTGGCAGTCGTGGCGGCATCTTGCCGCCACAAGTTGTCGAGTTTAGGTCAATATTGGCATTATTTACATTTAATCTGAGAGCGGGACGCTCTCCGAGACAGCCAGCGAGACGCAGGCGTTACGATTCTAGAATAGGTTATTAAAAACTCTTTCTGAATAAATAAGAAGCCCGGATGAAAAAACTTCTTCCGTCGCGGCGAAAGCCCGGATCGAATTGGTCGGTGAATCTGTTGTAGCCTTTATAAAAAGAATTATCGTTATAGCCGAAATAAAAGGCGGTTCCGGGATTCGGTGTCCAGCCGAAAACGATTTGACTGTTGAAGGTTCCGTCAATCGTTAAATAATCGAATCTGGCCCTCGTGAAAATAAAGCGGGTGAATTGATAGACCGGACGCAAGGTAAAAATATTTGCGTCAAAGGCGGTCAAACCCGTATCGTTGCGGGTTAATTTTGTGCGTTCGTAACCGAATCGGATGTTCAAAGGATCGGTCGGCTGTAAGTTGACGCCGACCTCGTAGCCGTAACGCAAACCTTTGCCGGGATCGAGCGGCGGTTCGTCCAAATCGGGATTTGTCTTGAGGTCAATCAAATACTGCAGATAGGCGGGACTGACCCGCGGGTATTTATTCGATGCTCCAAAATCGAGATCGAGAGCGTTTGCCGTAAACCCGATATTGGCTCCGATGCTGATACGTTTATTGAATGTTTTATCAATAAATGCTCCGCCGAAATACAGAACCGTTCGGCGTTCCGCTTCGCCGAAAAATGCCCCGTCCTCCTGCGAATCGTTTCTTCTCGCTCCGAATTCATCTTCGTAAACCTTTTCGACGCCGATGCCGCCATCCACGCCGAGCTCCAATTGATCTTGAAAAGCATAGGAATTGGTCAGACTAAAACCCGCATACTGTAATCGGCCCGATTCATCAATGTTTATTTCGTTAAAACCACGAAGTGTTGCCCGGATCAGAGTGTTTTCCGGCTTCGGTTCGGTTTGCAGACGATATGCGAAATTTGCTCCGTGCGTGTTTGTCCGGCGTGTAAAACCGACATCGGCCCGGTAATCCTTGCTTCGGCCGCTGACGCTCAGAAAATAGCCGCGGTTTCTGCCCGTGTAATCATAGACGGCACGATAGGCAACGCCGTTCCCTGTGCGGTATTCGGATCGGTTCGTATCGGGGTTGAAGAAAAATCTGCGGGAATGCGTGCCGACGACCTGAAAATCAAAAACGGTTCGCGGATCGATCTGGTATTTTCCGTCAAAACCCAACAGATGATTGTGGCGGTTTGAGCCGAAATGATACTGCGTCGCGAAAAGTCCGATGTTCGAATTTTCGCCGACATCGCGTCTGAGCCGCAAAACCCCGACATACGCCTTTTTATCGTGAGCCGGAAAATCGTCAACCGCACCGAGTATTCCGATCGTATTTTTGCCGATCTTTCCCGTCAATTTCAGAGCGACATCCGGATTGGCGATATTTCTTGTATTGACAACCTGCAGAGGCGAACTGAAATAATCGATGCCTTCGAGAAAAAACGGACGTTTTTCGGAAAAGAAGATCGGAAAGCGCTGGTTGGCACGCACGACCGGCGCGTCCGATTCGACCTCGGCAAAATCGGGATTGATCGCCGCATCCAAAGTCACATTCGGCGTGATCTGATATTTGATGCTGACGCCGACCTCGTTATCAACCGGACGATTGATAAACCGCGAAAGCATCGGAGAATTTGCATCCTCAACCCTTTCGCCCGTTTGCGACAGAGTTATGCTCGGGACGATCTCCAGCGTTCGTTCGGTTTTTATATCGGTTAAGCCGGTAATCCGGCCGAGTTGCTGTAACTCGGAAACACCGCGTTTCATCGGCATCCAGCCGTCAATCTCGCGATTAAAGCGGTCAATCCTCCGCCAGAAATCCACGCCCCAGAATTTTCCTTCACCGGCTTTGTAACGCAGAGATTTGAAAGGAATCCTTACTTCCACCGCCCAGCCGTTCGGATGAATCATCCCCTTTGATTCCATGACGATATCGACCGAAAAATCGGAACGCTGATCGCCCGCCGTTTTTATGCCGTCGGCCTGGATGCCGAGCGGGTTGAACTGAAAGATATACGCCCGGCGTTGATCGTTGAATGTATCGAGAAAAACTCCGACATAATCTTCGCCGCCGACCGCATCGCGTTTGGCAACCGTCGCCCGGATCTTGTCGGGTTCGTCGAAACAAAAATAGGCGATGTATAAATTTTCCGCGTCATAGCCCATATAGGCGATGGTTTCCCTTGAAGGCGGAATCAGATCGCCCGGTTCGGTTTGGATAAAATCCTTGAATTGAGCCGCCGTTTTCCAGACATCTTCATCGAGTCGGCCGTCAATCACGGGCGGCGTTTCAAATTTCGGAACGACGACGGGATTTGCCTTTTCCGGCGGAATGACTAAATCTTTGTCAGGGTTTGTTTGACCAAAGGATTTGATAAAACAAATGAGAAAAATTATTGAGACAAAAATGTAAGTTTTTAATCGAAGCATTTTGAATAAGTCTTAAAAAAATTCCGAGAATCTGAATTTTATCAAACGCTTCGGATTATGAAAATTACGAGGTCAAAGTTTTTTGAGCTTATAAACGCCCGTTTCAAGTCTTTCGGCAAATCTCTCGTCAACCAGTTTGTGATTGGCAAGCCCCGCTTCTTTGCGGGAAATCCCCAATGTTTTGGCAAGTTCGCCTCTCAAAGTCATTCCGCCCATTTTCAAAAAGACCTTTGCCAATTCGTAAACCGCTTCTTCACGCGGAACTTTTTTTACCAGTTCCTTCGGAAAACGGGCTTCGGCCAAAGTCCAGATATATGTAAATTTCGGCTGATAGACGACTTCCTGCGGGACGACCTTCATACATTTTTGGAGATCGTCCAAGGCTTTCGTCAGTTTTTTGCGGTCTTCAATTTTCGCATCTTCCCTGAGATCGGACGTCGCCGATTCCCATTCTTTTCGCAAAACTTTCAAAACCCTGACCGCTTCCGGCGATAAATTTTCTTTTTCTTTCGATTTCGCCAAGCCGTAGATCGCATTGAAATAGGGAATCAGACGCGGGGCGACGAACATCGCCCGACCTTTGGAAAGTTTTGAGTAATAAACCCTGCCCCGCATCATCACCTCATCTTTCAAAGTCCACGCCAGACTCGTCTCAAAATCTTTCTGGACGTTTTTAGGCGTGTGGGCGTCGCGTCTGCCGCAGACAGCGATATAGACTGACGGCAAATTCGTGCGGGAATCGGTCAAAGCGTTGCAAAAGCCCAGGTCTTCGACCAAACTTTCAACTTCGGTTGCTTTATCAATCTTTAAAACTTCCTCCCGCCGCCATTTTCTGTCGCGGTATTGTTCGATCTCTTCCGGCACCGTTTTCATAAAAAGAATTAAACCGCAAATTAGATCAAAAACGCAAAGTTGAGAGGATTTTTCAACGCCTGCAAAATGAGCGAAAAAAACGAAAGGTAAGAAAAGAAAAATAGAATTTCGTATATCTCGCATATTTCGCAGGCAAAAAAAAAGAACTTGCGAAATCTCCGCAAATCCTTTTTTACTTCTACTTTTTTACTTTTTACTATCTTCCGTTCGGCGAAGTGGATTGAATCGTCATTTGCGAACCTTGTTCGAGTTCGAGGTCTTCTTTTCCTTCCAGAACTACCGAACCGGCTCCGGCACCGCCGCCGATGGTCGCCCCGATGATCGCACCTTTTCCGCCGCCGATGACCGCTCCGATGATCGCTCCGAGTCCGGCACCGATCCCGCCGCGTTTGATGGATTCTTTGGTTTGGCTTTTGCCTTTGACCTCGCCTTCGTCATTGATCTTGATGATCTCACCCTGAGCATCGGTGAGACTTTGCAAAACGCCGGCGAAATCGTAAGTTCTTCCGTTTCTGAGGCGAATCGTTTCAAAGTTGAAGGTAATTTTCGCACTGCCCGAAATCTTACCCGAACGTTCGATGCCCGAAAGATAACCTTCGATGACCGCACCGCGGTATTCTCTCGGTGATTCAACGGTCAATGTAAAACGGTCGTTGTTTTGCGAAGCCTTCGTCGTGATTCTGTTTTCCAGAGTTCCGGTCAAAACCGTTCCGTTCGGAACATAAAAATTTCCGCTTCGCGTTGTGGTCCGCGGATAATTGCGGTTATTGTTCGGATCATAGTTCGGATCGCTTGACGAATATCCGTCGTCTTTCGGATCACTGCTCGAGTAACTGCCGTCATCATCGTCGTTATAGGGATCGTTGGAATTGCCGGCGTTTGTGTAGGAACCTGTTTTATTGTAAAAACTGTCGGCATAAATCGTCTGGCGTAAATAATCGGTCGTCACCATCCGCGTCACCTGCAGACCTCGGCCGTTATCGGTCGAGGTTAAGGTTACCGAGTAATCGGTTTCGCCGCCGAGACTGACGATCTTCAAACTATTATTGCGAAGAGTCGCCCGTACGCGGACCGTCGAACCGTTATTACTGCGGGC
>JBGTRS010000179.1:0-8257 GCA_041940665.1 Pyrinomonadaceae bacterium
GCCCCGCAAACCCCAGAGCAGATAGATATTTCCTTCGCCGACAAAACTTGCCAGGCTCAAAGCCGAAGGCAAAAAGCAGACAAGCAGAAGCAGAGCCATCCACGCGACGGCAAAAATTCCCGCTTTGCGTTTTTCCATAAAATAAAGGATCGCGACGACAAAACTTAAGCTGAAAAAGACAAACAGAATTTCGTGGATAAAATACCTTGAGATATAGACCATGCCGGGCGAAAGAGCGAGAAAAAGTCCCGCCGCGAGACTTCCGATGCGGCCGATATAGCGGTGCAGAAAGAAGGCGAGAACGACCGTCAGAACACCGAAGATCGCGACGCTCGAACGGACGCTCCAGGTGTTCAGACCGAAAATTTTTGAAAAGGCGAGCGAAAGATAGTAAAGATCGGGGCCGTGATAATTCGCCGGATCGTATTGATAAAAACCGTCGCGGAAAAGTCTCGTCAAAAAATGTCCGTTGACGCCCTCATCGTGATGCAGCGGCTTTAAGGCCAGCATAAAAAACCGCAAAAATGCAGCAAGTGCGGTAATGCCGACACAGCTTAAGATCCACCACAGCGGGTTCGAAGTTTCAGGTTCAGAGTTCAAAGTTTGAAACTCTTCATCCTGAGCTTCCGATTGCTCATTCTCTATATTTGATTCTTTATTCTCTCGTCCCTTATCACTCATCCCTTGTCCCTTTTTGCTTCATTTAACTTCATAAACCTTGTACTGCCCTTCTTCGGCTATGAGCTGAAACTTTTGAAAATACTGTTCGTTGACCTGCAAAGATTCGCGTTCTCTGGGCGATATGATGACATATCGAATGCCGTATTTTTTCAGCAAAACATCCGCCGTGCCTTCGCCGGCGTAGATTCTCTTTAAATCATCCTCGCGTTCTTTGTAATCAATTCCGTGCGATGAAAGATGTCCGATATATCTTAAAAGAGAACGCCTTCCGCTCAAAACAACCGCCGAATTAAAGGTCGGGGCGTTCAAGAAGAGAGCGTTCGGTTCGGTTCGCGTTTTTATCTTTTCGGCAATCTTGACGGCATCCGTATCAAACACACCGTTTCGCATCTGGGCCGAAGCCGTCCGCCAAACGTCCAATGCTCCGGCAAATGTCAGCACGAACAGACAGGCCAGCGAAAGTGCTTTCAAAACCGTATTTTTCTGCCACATCCAGGCGAGAAAAAACGCGACGAACGGAAGCGAACCGACAAACCAATAGATCAACACCTTGATGTTGTCCCATCCCCACGGTGCGAACTTCGCCACATTTGAGACAACGAAGATGAAAAGAAAGGGCAGAAAGAAAGTAAGGGAGACACGGAGAAGGGGAGACACGGAGAAGGAGAGATTTTTTTCGCTCTCTTTCCCGTTTTTTTCCTTTTTACCTTTCTTTGATTCATCCCCGCGTCCCTGCATCTCCGCGTCTCCGCGTCCTGAGGTTTTCTCAGATAAAAATATCAATACAAAACAAGCGATCAGCAGAGGAATAAAAATTCCCGTGTTCTTGAGCCAGAACAATAAAAGGTTTTCGTCCTCCTTTGCATCCCAACCGAAATGCCACGCGATAAATTCACTCGTATTCGTCGCACTTCCCGACATGATCCAAAAGAGTTCGGGAACGGCGACCAAAGCCACGCCGATCGCAAAAGCGATCCAGCTTTTCCAGTTTTCGAGACTAAAGAAAAACCAGAAGGCCGAAACGATAAATAAAACCGCCAGACTATGAGCGTGAACCAGCGGCAGAGTTCCGGCGATTATGCCGACAGTTAAAGCAGAAAGGGAGAAAGAGAGAAAGGGAGAAAGGGGGTTTTTCTCCTTTTCTCCCTTCTTCGATCCGCGTTTATCCGTGTTCATCTGTGGATCAATTTCCTTTCCGAAATTAAACATCTTCCACAAATACCCCAAGACCAAAACCGTCAGAGGCAAGCCCAAAAGCAGACTTCTCTGCGTGATAAACAGAACGACGAGCGAATTTCCCCAGCGGAATTTATCGCCGATGGTGTAATCACGCGGGAGATTCCATAAAAAGTCCCAAAATCCTTGCGTGCCGTTACGGAAATCTTCCAAAAACCACAGATACCCGAAACCGCCGCTGAAAAACAGAATGACGGGGGCGAGTTTTCCGGCGAAACGATTGCCCGTAACTTTTAAAACGAATCTTTCCAGAATGACCAGAAGCGAAAACGCCCAAAGGACGTTCTGGACATGCATCGCGTTCTGCACACTGGCTCCGAGTTTGACGAGAAACGCCGTCAGAAGATCGGCAATAAACGGATAGGTAAATTTCGCATCGGCAAACGAAGGATTCTGCGGCGGAAAGTTCTGTCCGTCGGTAAATGAAAAGATCGCTCCAAGATGAAACGGCAGATCGCCCAAATTCTGCGAACCGCCCGTAAAAATGCCGTCGCTTCCGACGATCATCGCCCGGTCAAAAAAGGCTATAAATAAAACGAGAAAAAATAAATAATAGGCGAGCCGCCAGAATCTCTTCGGACTGACGCCCTGAGTTTTATCCTTCGCACTCTGCCATTCGTCCTTGAATCTGAGTTTTCTGCTCTTATCTCTAAACAAAAGCAACGGCAAAGCGGAAATGACGACTGCCAGCAAAACCGTCCCGACCGACAACCCGAAAAGACAGGCGATCAGAAAACCGACGAGTCCGAAAAGAGCGGAGCCGATAATATTCCCCGCCGCCAGCCGCCACAGAAAAGTTTCCCGTTCGGCAAAAAGATACGTCAGACTCAAACCGCCGAAGGTGATTATTAAAATTATGAATAAGGAAATAAACATTAAATTAACGATAATCGGGATGACCGTCCATCATTTGAATTTTGATCTCTGCTTTTTCGACTTTGTTATTTTCATCAAAGTAAATGTATAAAAACTCCATAAAGACAGGATCAACTGCCCCCAATTCTGTGAATGTATTATAAGACACCGACTTTGTTTTTTTATCCATTTCATTGTTGCCAAGCAATTCTATTATCTCTTCGAAGCCTTTGCCGATCAGCAATTTGCGGTCAATTAAATCTCTTGCTAGTCCGGGACGAGTATCCCAAAGTGCTTCTTTACCAATACCTTTTTCATCAAACCATTTTTCTTTTTCAAAAGGAATTGATTTTATTTTATTTCTTTGGCTGACAACTTGTTCATAACTTGGATAAATATAGCAACCTGTAAATAAAATGAATATTACAAGATAAATAAATAATAATTTCTTTCTCATAAACTCAAACAAAATTAAGCCACAACTTTCTGCATTTCTCAAAATCAATCTAGAAGTTTGCAAAAGGAATAATAGACAATAAAAGGACATAACGACAAATTATCGCTATATTAATCAACGAAAAATAAAAAGAAACGGGAAATTGCGAAATCACAATTTCCCGTTTCTTTTTATTTTATGTTTAATCCGGAAAACTTTACGGCACGGAATAGACATTGGGAATCGGAATGTCTCCTGTTATTCCGAATGGAACCGTCTGCACTCCCGAGGTCGAGCCGTTCAGATACCAGACATTGTTCGATGGTCTGTAAACGGCCGCATCCATCCGGCCATCGCCGTCGTAGTCTCCCGCAACAGGCGTGTCGCCACTTTGCCCGAACGGAAACGCAAAGAATGAACTGTCTTCACTTCTTAAAACAAACCATTGGCCTGATGACGGTCTCCAGAAGGCGATGTCTGCTTTCCCATCTCCCGTGTAATCTCCCTGCACGGTCTTGTCTCCCGATGAGCCGAACTGATAGGCGATCAATCCCGCCTGACTTCGAAGCAGCCACCATTCGGAAACCGATGGCCGGAAGATAGCGATGTCGGCCTTGCCGTCACCGTCATAATCAGAAACGACGGGTTTATCCTCAGCAACACCAAAGTTCTGAATAGTCACCCCGTTATCCGAGGAGCGGAAGATAAACCAAGTGGCTGAAGAGGGACGAAAGACGGCCGGATCAGCCCGACCGTCGCCGTCATAATCAGCCGGAGCAGGAATATCATCTGAAGAGCCGAACGGGAAGGAGTAAAAGGTAGAATCTTCAGAGCGAAGAACAAACCAGTGACCGGAAGAAGGTCTGAAGAAAGCGATATCGGTGCGACCGTCACCGGTAAAGTCAGCCGGAGTGGGTTTATCAGTTGAAGAACCGAACTGAGCGGCATAATTACCCGAATCGGAACTTCGCAGATACCACCATTCGCCCAAAGAAGGACGGTAGATGGAGACATCGGTGCGGGAATCGCCGTCAAAATCGAAAGGCGAACGGACGGCGGCAGCGTTGATCGTAAAATTCAAATCGTTTATATCGAAGAAAATATTGCCGACCGCTTCGACCTTGATACGGGCTTGTGTCGTCGCATTATTCGGAACGGTGATCTGTTCCGAACCGTCGTTTGCCGTGCTTGCCGAAAGCGTGACCGGAAATGTCTGTCCGCCGTCGGTTGAAAGCGAAATTTTGACATTCGCCGCGTTTATGCCGTTGGCATTTGTTCCGGCGACATCCCAGGTTATCGTCTGATTTGAATTTGCCGCCCAGGTCGTTGCCGTATTTTGCGAACTGACGCGAAACGGTCCCGTTCCGGCAACCGTCGTCACGGTCATTCCCGCATCGGCATTGCCACCCTGACTGTCGCGGACAGAAACTCGGAAATTCATTGTCCGGGCGATTGACGGAAGATTTTCACCCGTTACGCAAGTTATACCCGCTTCGCAAACCGCTCCCGGAAATCCGGTCGGATGTGTTCCCGTGTAAGTCAACGGCGGCATATTTTGATTGTTCAGGATAAACGTCAAACTCGGAAAGGTTCTCGCGGGCGAAGTGACCGGCGAATAGGTTCGGAAAAGCGGCCGCTGAACGCCGTCCGTGTCAACATCATATGTTCCGGCCGGCGTCCCGTTTGTTCCGCTGGCTGACGGAGCAAGATCATATTGTTCCCACGAATAAAGCAGATTTGCTCCCGGATCGGGGTCGTTTGCCGTCGCCGTCAATGTAAACGGCGTCAGACGCGGGATCGTATAATTCGCTCCGGCATTGACGGTCGGAATCGTATTCGCTCCCGCCAAAGGCGTGCCGCAACTTCCGCCGCCGCCCTGCGTATCTTGTATGTAGTTAATTGTATCGGTCAGGCTTTTGATATGAAACGAAGGTGTTCCGGTATCAACATATTGCTGTAAGTTCCGATCATTACAAATGCCGACATACGACATAATCGTCGCACCGCTGGCGACTTCATACGCGGACGTGGCGGCCCGGGTTGAACAGGGAGCACCGCCGGGATCGGCATTGTTGTAAGTGTGGTCGGCACCGAATTGGTGTCCGAGTTCGTGGGCGACATAATCAACCACGAAGGGATCACCTAAGAACCCGGCCCGGGCCGAGTAGCCCTCGGCTTTTTGCGGACTACAAACCACCGGAGACGAGGCGATACCGCCGCCGCCCGTACCGAAAAGATGTCCGACATCATAATTTCCGGCTCCGACTCTTGTATCTATCGTCGTTTGATTTATCTTTAACTGAGCTCCCGAGTCCGTATTATTAAAGGGATCGGTGGCCGGATCGTCGAAAATTATATTCGCCGCTTCATCCGTGATCGAAGGATTTACCAGTTGCAGGGTTACCGCCAACTCGCGTCGGTAAATTCCGTCCAGCCGATTGATTGCCGTCGTAAGGGCGGCGAGAGCGGCGGTTCTGACCGTGTTCGGATCGGTCGAACCCGTGGTTGATCGGGACCATTCGCCGGTGGTGGCAACGGCAATTCTGTATTGTCTGATCTGTGCTCCGTTGACGTAAGGTGCGGATGCCGGTGTTTCGACCGAATAATTTTTGCGGCCGTGAATTTCTCTATCGAATTTACAGGAGAATCCGTCCGGCAATGTTCCGTATTTGTGTTTGTGAAAAACGATGTAGTTTTGCGTATCGTTTTCCTGAAAAGGCTCGATATAGATCGTGCCTTCGGGCGTTAAAATGTATCCGTGAAAACCCTTGCTCGTCCAGTCAAATCTCGCCAGAGCCTCGGGATCGTCAATTCCGTAACCGTTAAATGTTCTCCAATCGGGAAAATCCGCCTTGATGTGCGGGGCTAAAAGATCGGATTCTTCGATGCGGAAACGGGAGATTTTCCCGTCCGGCAGCGGCACTTCCATGACGACCGTTTTCTGAAACATCCTATTGGCAAATTCCGGAGGCATCTCGCTCATCAGATTTTTCAAAAACATCCGGTCAAGACGAAAAACGACCGATTCTGCGGGCAAAAGATTTCTCTTTCCGATTTTGTTTATCTGAGATTCTTCGATCTGCCGCCAAAGTTTTGAATCTTCTCCATTGTTTGAAGCCGAATTATTCGCTTCATTTGCGTATCCGCCGCCGAACGCCGTTGAAAGACTGTATAAGCATATAAATAAAAGACAAAAATATATTTTAGACGTATTTAATATAAAAGATTTTATCTGTTTCATTTCGGGTTCTTCTCCTTTTCAAAAATTATAGAGAGTTTGACTGACTACCTGAAAAAATCCGCCGATTCGCAAGCCTTAATTTTTCTCCCTATCTTTAAAAACGGCATCTATTGAAAAAATGAGACATTATTTTTAAAGTCATTTATTTAATCAAACAAAAAAACGGATAAAGAATTTTAGTAATGTCCTAATTGTGTGTTGCTTAGTTTATTATGCAAATAAATCGGTTGTTGAGATACTCTGTCCCGTCGGGACTTCAAGATAATAGCCTGGCGATTTATCGCTAGGAATTGTATTAAATTAACAAACAAGTCCCGCGAGGGACGACTGAAATCTGCCGTCCCTACGGGACTCAAAATATCTGTCGTCATAAACCTAGTGATAAATCGCCAGGCTATTATCGAAAGCTCCTACGGAGCAAATTTAAGAAATTTCTTTAGCAACACACTTTTAGGACACTACCAGAATTTTATTCCGATTTCCTAAAATGATTTGAAAAGTTTAGAATGTTTAGTTTGATTTTTGAACTTATACAAAGGAACTTTGGTGTTTGCTATTTAATGAACTAACTACCAATCACCAATTACCTATTACTATTTTATGTTACAAGTTGGAATTGTCGGACTTCCGAACGTCGGAAAATCTACTTTGTTTAATGCCCTGACCGCTCAGGAAGCGGCTCTGGCGGCAAATTATCCGTTTGCGACCATCGAACCGAATGTCGGGATCGTGGCCGTGCCGGATGAACGTCTACCGGTTTTGGAAAAGATTCATAAAGCCCAAAAACTCGTTCCCGCGACGGTTGAATTCGTGGATATTGCGGGTTTGGTAAAAGGTGCTTCGAAAGGCGAAGGACTGGGCAACAAATTCCTCGCAAACATCCGCGAAACGGATGCGGTCGTGCAGGTCGTCCGCTGTTTTGAAGACGAGAACGTACATCACGTCGAAGGCTCGGTCGATCCGATCCGCGATATTGAAACGATCCAGATCGAACTCGCTCTGGCCGATCTCGCCTCGGTCGAAAAACGCATCGAAAAAGCGAACCGCTCGGCAAAATCGGGCGATAAGGACGCGAAAAAAGAGATCGAAGTCCTCGAAAAACTTCTGCCCGTCCTCGAAGAAGGCCGTCCCGCAAGAGCCGCCGATCTAAATGACGACGAGCGAAAACTCGCCAAAAGTTTCTTTCTTTTAACTACCAAGCCGACGATCTACGCGGCCAATGTGGATGAAGCAACGCTTGCCGATCCCGATTCAAATCCGCATGTTAAAGCCGTTAAGGAACACGCCGCGGAAGAAAACTCGGAAACGGTCGTCATCTGTGCCAGATTAGAAGAAGAATTGATTTCACTGGAAGAAGAAGAACGGCTCGAATACTTGAATGACCTCGGCGTTTCATCGAGCGGCGTGGACAAGATGATCAAATCCGCTTACAAACTTTTGGGCTTAATGAGTTTTTTGACGGCGGGCGAAAAAGAAGTCCGGGCGTGGACGATTCCCATCGGGACAAAGGCACAGAAAGCGGCGGGCGAAATTCATTCCGACATCGAACGCGGATTTATCCGGGCCGAGATAGTTTCTTATGATGACCTCGTTGAAATGGGTTCGCGTTCCGCCGCACGCGATAAAGGCAAAGTGCGGCTCGAAGGCAAAGAATACATCATGCAGGAAGGCGATGTCGTTGATTTCCGATTTAACGTCTGACAAAATCCGGATGCACCAAAATCAGTCATAAAAGAGATTTTTTCATTTTCCTTGTTTCTGTGGCAAAATAAAGATATGAAAATCACAGTTATTCTTTTATTTGTAGT
>JBGTRS010000180.1:0-8240 GCA_041940665.1 Pyrinomonadaceae bacterium
ACCAAGAGATTTTTCCGCGATGTCGTTCTGCGTGATAAAGACCTCGTCAAAACTTTTCAAGACCAACGCCAAAAACCGCCGATCTTGGGCTGGTTTCTGACATTTATCGGAGCATTCATAGTTCTGATCTTACTCGGTTTGGCAGGCTATTCGCTTTACTCCAATTATAAATTCGTTCAGGATGCCACCGAAAAAGGGCAAGCGGTTTTGCTGAATGTCCGCAAAGACGGCGGCCGAAATCCATTGGAAAAATCCGCTACCGAAACCCAGGAAGAAATAGATGCGATCGAGAATCTGAGAAAAATTATGGTCATCATGGATGATTATGAGCGGAACGGTGCTCCGCTCCTGATGAGATTCGGTTTGTATTCGGGCAATAAAATATACCGCGAAAGACTTCTATATATCTATTACAGTGCGATCCAGAGACGTTTTCGCGAACCGACCATCAACAAACTCAAAGCCGAACTGGAGAAATTTGCAACCAGTCAGAATGCGGGCGATCCAACCAATTTGGATGAAGAACGAGAAAAGATTCTGGGTGAAAATTATAAATTGTTCGTAGCTTATCTGATGCTTTCCGAAGAACATAAGAAAAAAGCGGTTCCCTCGATTCTTGCCGATACTCTGGAAGAATACTGGCTGACCGAGTCAAAACTTCCGCCCGGCAATGAAGAAATTGCCAAAGAGCAGTTGAATTTTTATTTCAAACAGATTGACCGCGATCCGGCTTATAGCGGTGATAAAAGTGCTTTCCCGCGAATTACGCCTGATACATTGATCGTCAATAACACCCGTGAAAAGCTGGCCTTTTATCCGGCCTATCTGCGTTATTTACAGCGGATCATTACGGGCGTTTCAAAAAGGGTTGATGAAGTAACGGTCGAATCTTTGCTCGAAGGACGCGGCAAAGGCGTTCTGAGCGGAGGCTACAAAATTCCCGGTGTATTTACCATCGAAGGCTACCGCAATTGTCCGAAAAATATTGAAGATGTTGCCGAAAGATGCGTTAAGGACGCTCTGGCCAATGCCTCGGCGGAACTCAAGAAAGAAGATTGGGTGATGGGGCGAAAGGATGAGAATGCTCAGGTCAAAGACGACGAAATCACCAAACTGCAAAACCGCTACTTTAATCTATATATAGACAACTGGCGTGAATTTATCCGTCAGACAAAGGTCATCGAATACAAACAGCTCGAAGATATGCAGAAGGGCTTGGAAGAATTTTCAAAAGCGGAATCGCCGATGAAAATCCTGCTCCTCGGTGTCGCCAGAAACACCAAGTTCTCATCAAAACCCGAACCGAAAGGCTGGTTCGATCTTTCGTGGATTTCCGATTGGTGGAATTCCTCAAACACAGCGGAAGGAGAAGAAACGATCGTGCCGGTCGAACGCGAATTCGAACCGTTATTTAAGTTTGTCGGTCTGGATCAGCAAGAGGAATCAGCCAAAGCTCTGATAGATTCAAGTTATGCGAGAGAAATTGACCGTCTGAACAAATATTTCGGCAGAATTTCCGCTTCCGAAAAAGCGACCATTTCTACGGAAATCGCCAAAAAGGATGAGGACTCAAGGGCTTATACGACGCTGGAAATGGCGGAAAACAAGGTTGACGATTCCCTCAAAGTATTTACGGACAAACAGGAAGACATCGCCAATCTGTTAAGAGAACCCGTCGCCCAGATCCGAAACTATTTCGGCGAAACCGCCTTGGCTCAGGTCAAACGTCAATGGTCGCAGGTCATTTTGCCGAAAGCCCAGGCGATCGAAAAAGGCTATCCGTTCACAGATGAAGGCGAGTCCGATCTGACCGAACTGACGAAATTCTTAAACCCGGATGACGGCGAACTGTCCATGTTCTACAAAAATAATCTGAAGGATTACTTTGAGGAATCAAACGGTCAACTCGTGCCGAAAGAAACCAACAAGATAAAATTCACGCCGGAATTCGTGACCTATTTGAACAATGCTTTCAAACTCCGCGAGGCTTTATACGGCAAATCGGGTAAGACGCCGAACTTCAAATATGATTTCCGTCTGATGAAGGTCGAGAATGCGATCATCGAGGTGACGATTGACGGGCAGAAAGTTACATCCGAAGCGACCGGCTCGAGTACGCTCGGTTTTCCGGCGGCTCAGGGTGCCAGCACCGGCGTTCTGATGCGGTTTGCGTCAACCAAAGATACGAGTTCGACTTCGGGCGATACGCTTCCGGCAACTTCTTCCGCAAATAATTCCGGTTCGAGCGTCAATAGTTCAACGTCTAACTATCAAAACGATTCAGGAGAAGACAGAAAAACATTCCAGGGAACCTGGGGATTGTTCAAATTTGTGGATGCGGGTTCAAAAGAAAAGAACGGCGAAGAATATACGCTGACCTATAAACTCGGTGGTTCGACGGTCAAAGCAACCGTTAAACCGCAGGGCGGAGATTTGTTTGAGAGAAGTATTTTCACTGACCTGGAAGCACCGCAAACGATTTTTCAATAGACTTTATGGGATAGAAAAAATGAGCGAAGCTGTAACAAAAAAGGAAAACACAATGAATGAAGCTAAAGTTTTAGTTGACTCGGGAAAATTGAAAGAAGCGATCGAGGCAACGCTAAACCACGTCCGGACCAAACCAACCGATATAACCGCGAGAATTTTCCTGTTTGAACTTTCGTGTTTTTCGGGCGATTGGGAACGGGCCGAAAAACAACTCGATGTGATCGGCAATCAGGATGCCAACGCGATGGTCGGGTCGCTGATCTACAGACAGAATTTTAAAGCCGAACGCGACCGCATCAGCGTTTTTAATGACGGCTTGATTCCCGAATGTTTGATGACTCCGCCGAAATATGTCGAAGATCTGCTGATCGCCGGCACTCATATCCGCGAAGGCAAAAACAAGGAAGCAAGAGAATTGCTCGACCGGGCCGAAGAGGAGCGGCCGGCTTTTGCCTGCAAGATCAACGGTGAAGAATCGGAAGATTTCCGCGATTATAATGACCTGACGATGTGCGTTTTTGAAACGATCGTCAAGGATTCATACTCCTGGCTTCCGTTTGAACATATCGAAAATGTCAAATTTTTCCCCGTCAAATCCCTGCGGGATATGTTCTGGCGGCAGGCGGAAGTCGAGATGATCAACGGCACGAAAGGCGAGATGTTTTTCCCGACGCTCTATGTCGAATCCTTTAAAAACGACGATGACCAGATCCGGCTTGGAAAAGTTACGGACTGGCGGGAGGTCGGCGAAGATATTTTTGCCGGCGAAGGCGTCCGTACATTTCAGTTTGACGGCGGTTATCTTCCTATTTCGAAGATCGAAACGATCGAGTTTATCCACGAAAAGGAAGACGAAGAAGAGTAAGAAAAAAAAATAAAATTGCAGAATAAACAATGATGTTATAATCATTACAACCCTAAATTAAAAACAGTTGTTCAATACATTTTGGAGAGACATTTTATAAATGGACGAAGGAATCGAACAAACAGAAGAAATGGAAGGACAGGCCGAAGAACCGACGGAAGGACAAACCGAGGAATCTTCTGCGGAAGAAACGCAAGCGGAAACACAGGAAGTCGCCGAAGAGGAAGTTCAGCAGGCAACGGTTCCGGAAGACTATGTGGTTGAAGAACCGGAACACGCACTTTCGAGACCGCGGGTGATTGATCTGAACGCCCTGCTCAAGCCGATTTCCGACGAAAATCCGTCGGGCGAATATCTGCGTTATTCGGGCATCTACGACGAGATCAGCGAAGCCCGCCGCGAAGACGATCCGCTGGGAAAAGAAGATCTCGGAATGGATCTCAAAGTCGCCGATTTTCATAAAGTGATCGAACTGGCGGTTCCCGTCATCGAAAACGAATCGAAGGACGTACAGATTTCCGCCTGGCTGGCCGAGGCTCTGGTCAATGTCCACGGATTCGAAGGTCTGCGGGACAGTTTGAGATTGATGATCGGTCTGCTCGAAAGATTCTGGGAAACGCTTCATCCGGAAATTGACGAAGGCGATATGGAAGGGCGGGCAAACGCCCTCGCCTGGATGGACAAAGAAGCCGCTCTGGCCATTGCCAAAGCACCGATCCTCGACGGCGAAGGCTATGGTTATCTGGATTATCAGGATTCAAAAAAATATTATATGCCCGATAATCTCGATATGCTCGAATATGAAGAGCAGGACAAATTTAAAGCTCTCGAGGCCGAAGCGATAAAACTAAATAAAGTGACGGCGGAGAAATGGAGCAAGGCTTTAAGTGCAACCCGGCGGGCATTCTGCGAAGAATTGGATGTCGCCATCCAGGAATGCAAGGAAAATCTGCACAAATTGAATCTCACGATCGGCGAGACATTCGATGTCAATCAAGCCCCGAGTCTGATGAATCTGCAGAAAGCCCTCGATGACATCCATATCGAAACCGGAAAGGTCCTAAAGCAAAAACGCGAGGAGGAACCGGACGAGATCGAAGATGAAGCCGGTGCAGGTGAGGGAGCCGAAAACGGAGCGGGCGGCGGAGCCGGTGCCAAAGGCGGAGTTTCAATCGCCGCCGGAGCGATCCAAAACCGTAAAGACGCCTTAAAACGTCTTTCGGATCTGGCGGATTTCTTCCGCAAAACCGAACCGCACAGTCCCGTTTCGTATCTCGTGACGCGAGCCGTCAAATGGGGTAATATGCCGCTCGAAAGCTGGCTTCAGGATGTTATCAAAGACGAAACGATCCTCTACCAGATCCGTCAGACACTCGGTTTTAATACGGCAACCGAATCCGCCGACGGAGGCGAAACGGCCGCGGAAGAAACCTATCCGGAACAACCCCAGGAAGACTATCAATAAAGATTTGAAGTTTTTGGAAAATGTGAATGAATTATTGATGAAAATAGAATAAAAGGAGATAAATTTAATGCCTAAAAAAGAAAGTTTACAACACAAATTGGATCGTGTGCGTCCGCCGAGAGTCCAGATCACATACGATGTGGAGATCGGAGACGCCATCGAAATGAAAGAATTGCCATTTGTCATCGGCGTCATGGGTGATTTTGTCGGAAAACCCGAAGAGCCGCTGCCGGCTTTGAAAAACCGTAAATTTGTTGAGATCGACGCCGATAATTTCAACAATGTCCTGGCCGGAATGAAACCTCGTCTGGCCTATACGGTTGATAATAAACTGACGGATGACGGGAGCAAAATGGGAGTTGAACTCAATTTCAGCAACATCGAGGACTTTGAACCGGATCAGATCGTACAACAGGTCGAACCGCTTCGCAAACTCGTCGAAGCCCGTCAGAAACTGACCGACCTGCGTTCAAAGATGGACGGCAACGAAAAGCTGGAAACATTGCTTGAAGATATAATTTCGGACGCCGGAAAACAGAAGGAATTAAGCGATGCTCTCGGAATTGAAGAAGGCGACAAGAAGGAAAAAGGCGATAAGGAGGAATAATCAAGTATGGCTAAACAAAAAGAAGAAGCAGCAGCAGCAGAAGCCCAAGTCGAAGAACAGGAAGCCGGGCTTCTCGACCAAATTTTAACCGAAGGCCGAATGGCTCGCGATGAATTTCAAAAAGAACGCGGCAAAGACCTGATCTCGGAATTCGTCAGCCAGGTGATGAGCGGCGAAATTACGATGTCCAAAAATATGGACGCGACGATCAACGCCCGCGTCGCCGAAATTGACCGGCTCGTTTCAGCCCAGATGAACGAGATTATGCACCATCAGGATTTTCAAAAACTGGAAGGCTCGTGGCGTGGAATTCATCATCTTGTCCGAAATTCTCTGACCGGGCCGCAATTAAAGATCCGTGTTATGAGTTGTACGAAAAAAGACCTTCTCAAGGATTTTGAACGGGCATTGGAATTCGACCAATCATCAATGTTCAAGAAGATCTATGAAGAAGAATACGGACAATTCGGCGGAGCTCCGTACGGAGCCATTATCGGCGATTTCGAATTCGGTAATCATCCGCAGGATATGGCTTTGCTTGAACAGATTTCACAGGTTGCCGCCGCCGCTCACGCCCCGTTCCTGAGTGCCGCGTCGCCTGACCTGTTCGGCTGGGATGAATTTTCGGAAATGACCGAAGTGCGGGATATTTCCAAGATTTTCGACCGCGTCGAATATATGAAATGGCGAAGCTTCCGCGAATCGGAAGATTCCCGCTATGTCGGTCTGACGCTTCCGCACACATTGGGACGCGAGCCTTACGGTGCGGCCACCAAACCGACCGAAACATTTATGTTCGAGGAAGACGTTGACGGCACGGATCACAAAAAATATCTGTGGACGAATGCGGCCTATTCGCTCGGCACGAGATTGACCGAAGCATTCACGATGCACGGTTGGTGCGTGGCGATCCGCGGCGTGGAAGGCGGCGGTCTGGTTGACGGTTTGCCGACGCATACGTTTGAAACGGATGAAGGTGAGATCGCCATGAAATGTCCGACGGAAGTGGCCATTACCGACAGACGCGAAAAAGAATTTGCCGACAACGGTTTTATTCCGCTCGTTCACTGTAAGGGAACTGACTATGCGGCATTTTTTGCCACACAATCGGCAAACAAACCGAAGAAATATGACACGAATGAAGCTAATGCCAATGCCAGACTTTCTTCGCAGTTGCAGTATATGTTCGCCACGTCGCGTTTCGCCCATTACTTGAAAGCGATGGTGCGGGACAAGATCGGTTCGTTTATGTCGCGTGATGAAGCGGAAATGTTCTTGAACCGTTGGATCAAGAATTACGTTCTGGCAAACGATGTCGCTCCGGCAGAACAAAAGGCCAAATATCCTTTGCGTGAAGCGAGAGTTGATGTTGCGGAAGTTCCGGGCAAACCGGGAGCTTACAAAGCAGTTGCCTATCTGAGACCGCATTTCCAATTGGACGAACTCAATGTTTCGTTGCGTCTCGTGGCTGAATTGCCGCAACCGAAAGGTTAATCGGGCGTTTTTTTTATTGAAAAATTTATTGTTTGGATGAGAGTTATTTCAGCTTTTATCCAAACAATAAAAAAAATCAAAAAATTTTGAAAATTATGCAAAAGCATAGTTTCAATGCGTCATAGATAATGTAAGCGGTTAGTGAAAAGTCAAAAGTTGATTTCTTACTATTAAGCAAAACAAATAATTTATTGAAAAGGAGCAAAAATTAAAATGGCAGAAGCTGATTATTATTTACAGATAGAAGGTGTTAAAGGCGAAACTTTAACGAAAGATTTCAAAGATGCGATTCAAGTTGAATCATGGTCGGACGGAGCAAGCAACGCCGGTTCGGCAACAGTCGGTCAGGGTTTGGGAACGGGTAAGGTTTCTTTCCAGGATTTCCATTTTGTCACCCAGGTCGGAACGGCCTCATTGCAATGCTGGCTGCATACCTGTAAAGGCACGCACTTTAAGGAAGCCGTTTTGTCATGCCGAAAAACAGGTGGCGGCGGTGAGCCCTATACATACCTGAAAGTTACGTTTAACGATCTCGTATTCTCATCGCATCAATCCGGCGGAGCCAATGGCAGCAGCACGCTTCCGATGGATCAAATATCCTTCAATTATTCGAAGATCACCAAACAATATTACAAACAAGATGAAAAAGGTAATGTTGAACAAACCAATAACGTAACTTACGATACTAAAGTAGTTTCCGGCACAGGTGCATAATCAACTTATTACCAGAAAAAGGTCTGCGGTTTCAAAAAAATCCCGGACCTTTTATTTTCAACTTATTTGAAAATCCGATCCCGTCGAACTGTTTCGGCGGGTTTGTATTTTTAGCATCCGAAAATGGCATTAAAAGACGAATTCGAAGTTCGTGTAACCCCTTCCGTGCTGGACAGGCTTCTGGACTTTGAACCGAAAAATCCGCAGGAAGCCCCGAAGTCGCGTTCCAAATCTCTGCGTGAACTGAAACAATCGGTTCGCCGGGATTTAGAGTGGCTTTTGAATTCGAGAAGTTACTTAAAAGAAATTGATGAACGTCTCGAAGAAACGCCGAACTCGGTCGTAACTTACGGGCTCCCTGATTTTACGGGCGTCAGCGTGAGTAATCACAATGAGTTGAAAAGTCTGAAACAATCTCTCGAAACGGCGATCAAAAACTTCGAGCCGAGATTTTTGGAGGTCAAGATCCATCTCGATCCCGTCAATAATGTGGACAGAACTCTGCATTTCAGAATCGAAGCCTACCTAAACATCGAACCAAGCCCCGAACCGATCGTTTTCGATACTGTTCTCGAACTCGGCAGCGGAGATTTTGATGTTAAAGA
>JBGTRS010000181.1:0-8236 GCA_041940665.1 Pyrinomonadaceae bacterium
TTGCCGTTTTGTTTGGATTGATAGGTGATGAAATTTCCCTTTCGATTCCAACGCGGCGGGCCGGCGTGATATTGAAACCATTTGGCGGTCGTATCGTCTTTCGGATAGGTCGTCAGACGCTTCCGGTTCTTGCCGCCGTCGGCGTCCATGATATAAAGTTCATCGAATTCCGTCTGACTTTTGCGGTCTTTTTTGTAAGCAAAGACGATCTTTCGGCCGTCGGGCGAAAAGATCGGATCGCGGAACAAGGCTCCCTCTTCGTTTGTAAGCTGACGATATTTTCCGGTTTTGACGTCAACGGTAAAAAGCTGATAGCGGACGTCCGTACCGATCCGGCCCGAAACGATCAGCTCCGTGCCGCCGTGGCGACTGCCCATCCACGAATCTTCAAGTTGCAGGTCGGAAACTTTTCTGATGTTCCGGCCATTGGCATCCATCGTGTAGAGAAAATAACAACGCTTGCAGGCATCGCGGTCGCTGATAAAAAATATCTTGTCCCGGTAGGCGTAATAAACCCAGGCGACATCCGTATGATTGGTGATGTTCTTTTTTTTCGTGCCGTCCGTTTTCATTACAAAAACTTCGTAATCGTCCTTTTCGCCGTCCGCGAGGACATTGTAGGCGATCAGATATTTATCAGTTAACGAAGTCTTTTGGCCGAAACCGGTTTGCACAAAAGCAAAAAATAAAAGAGTTATAATCATCGTAAAATTTTTCATAAGTTTATAAATTACCGTAGATTGCAAAATTACCAAAAACTGATTTGGATTCTATAAAAAAAACAAAGCTGCGTATTGGAAAAAATTTACCTGTGCCGTCTCAGACTGACTATGCGACGGACGCATAATTTAAGTTACTGTTTTTATGCGACGGATAATGATACAATTCGTTGAATTTTTTCGCGTGTATATCATAGATGGTTCGACAGAACCGGAGAAAAGAGAAGTTTGTCTCTAGCATCGGGCAAAGTGTTCTCCCGGGCTGAAAACCCGACTCCGGTCGAAGCGATCATTACAAAAAAATCATACCAAAAGGAGCAAAAAAAAATGAGTGATTCCAATCCCGCGGCAGAAGCCGCAAAGGAACAAATACCGCCGCCGCATGTGCAGGTTGTCCAAATGGCCAGCGGTCATATTATTGCCAAGGCGATCTATGTTTTAGCCGAACTCGGCATCGCCGATCATTTAAAAGACGGTGCCCGTTCATCGGACGAGATCGCCGAGGCGACGGGTATGCATCCGCCTTCGTTATACCGTCTGATGCGAAATATGACCGGTTTCGGCTTTTTCGTCGAAGAAGAAGGCAAACGGTTTTCGCTGGCACCGCTCGGGGAAGCTTTGCGGTCGGATGCACCCGGACACGCCCGTTCGACGGTGCGGACATTTGCCGGCCCGGTGATGTGGGAGCCGCTCGGTGAATTTCTCCATTCGGTCAAGACGGGCGAAACCGGCGTCGAGAAAGTTTTCGGCCAGCCGATCTTCGAGTATCTCAGCACACGGCCGGAAGAGGCCACGCTTTTCAACGAAACGATGATCGGAGTTCACGGCGGTGAGCCGCCGGCGGTCGCCGCGGCGTATGATTTTTCGGGTATTCAAAAACTCGTCGATGTCGGCGGCGGCACGGGAAATCTTTTGACGACCATTTTGCAAGCCCATCCGCATCTCGAAGGGTTGCTTTATGATCTGCCGCACGTGGCGGCCGAAGCCCGCGAAGAGATCGCCAAAAAAGGTTTATCCGACCGCTGCGAAGTAGCGGAGGGCAGCTTTTTCGAATCGGTTCCGGAAGGCGGCGACGCCTATATGATGTCGCATATTATTCACGACTGGAACGAAGATCAATGCGTTCAGATCCTCGAAAACTGCCGCAAGGCGATGAACAAAGAGAGCAAACTTCTGTTGGTTGAAATGGTCATCCCGGCGGGAAACGAGTTTCACCCGTCGAAACTGCTCGATCTGATTATGCTGACGATTCCCGGCGGAAAAGAACGCACCGCCGACGAATACGCCGATCTTTTCAGTAAAGCCGGTTTCGAGCTGACCGGAATCGTGCCGACCGCGTCGCCGGTCAGTGTGGTCGAGGCCAAACCGGTCTAACGCGGCCCGGTTTATTGTTCAAAAACGGAGAAATTAAAAAATACGGAGCAATACCGATCTTTCGGTTTGGCTCCGTATTTTTTGTTGACCGATACGAAATTTCATCAAAACATCACGATCATTCGATGATTGAATTGACTACCCGAATGAAGGAAATTTGTAATATAATTCTTCTCTGTTTTTTAAGGCATTTTAGCTTAAACCAGGGACGATTTTTTGATGGATAAACATGTTGATATTACGCGTTTACTACTCGAACTTTCGGACGGCAACGCCGACGTCGTAGAGACTTTACTGCCGGTCGTTTACGATGAACTGAAAAAACTGGCGGCCGGATATTTGCGTCGGGAACGGGTAGATCACACATTACAGCCGACGGCTCTAGTTCACGAAGCGTATCTGAAATTAATAGATCAACGCTCGGTCTCGTGGCAGAACCGGGCACATTTTTTCGGGATTGCCGCCCAATTGATGCGGCGGATTTTAATAGATCACGCAAAATCGCGGAACGCCGGAAAACGCGGCCGTGATTTCCGGAAGCTATCTTTGAATGAGGATATAGACAAGGCGTTTGAGTTAAGTACGGAATTGATCCGGCTCGATGAAGCATTACGGGATCTGGCCAGGATCGATCCGCAGAAAGCGAAGCTCGTCGAACTCCGGTATTTCGGCGGTTTGACCTTTGAAGAAGCGGCGGAAGTCCTTCGGATTTCAACGATCACCGCCAAAAGACACTGGCGGGTTGCCCGTGCGATGCTTTACGGACAGCTTAAAAGTGAAGAGTAAATGTCGCCCGAAAACTTACAAAAAATCGAAGAAATTTTTCTCGAAGCGGTCGAAATCTCCGGCGAGATCGCCCGCACTCGTTTTCTTGACGGTGCCTGTGCCGGCGATGTTTCGTTAAGATGCGAGGTCGAAAAGCTCATCCGTCAGGACGAAAATGCCGATGATTTTATGCTCCGTCCGCTCGTCGAAGAAAGCGGCATCCATGTTTTTGCCGATTTCATTGAAGACGACCCGCTGGTCGGGAGGGAAGTCGGGAAATATAAAATTCTGAACGAGATCGGGGAAGGTGGAATGGGAGCGGTTTATCTGGCGACACGCTCCGACGGTTCGTTTGAAAAACGGGTGGCGATCAAGATCGTCAAACGCGGGATGGATACAAAATTTATCCTGCGGCGATTTCGTCAGGAAAGACAGGTTCTCGCTCTCCTTAATCATCCCTTTATCACACCGTTGCTTGACGGCGGGACGACGCCGGACGGTTTGCCGTATTTTGTGATGGAATTCATCGAAGGCAAACCGCTTTATAAGTACGCCGATGATGAACATCTGAACATTACCGAACGGCTCAAACTTTTCTTGCAGATCTGCTCGGCGGTCGAATACGCTCATCAGAACAAAATCGTTCACCGCGATCTCAAACCGTCGAACATCCTGATAAAACCGGACGGCACGCCGCGGCTTCTGGACTTCGGTATTGCCAAAGTTTTTAATCCCGAATTTCAGGGCGATATAACCAATGATCCGACTTTGACGGCGATGCGTCTGATGACGCCCGAATATGCTTCACCCGAACAGATCAAAGGCGAAACGGTTTCAGCCGCTTCCGATATATACAGTCTCGGCGTCGTTCTTTTCGAGTTTTTGACCGGACATCGCCCGTATCGCTTTAATAATCGTGCCGCGTTCGAGATCGCCCGCGTTATCTGTGAGGAAGACCCGGTCTTGCCGAGTGCGGAAATTACGCGGGATGACAACTTCGTTTCAACCGGTACGGGAAGCCGGACGCTTGAAGGAATTTGCCGTTCGCGGCGGTCGAGTCCGGAAGAATTAAAAAAACAGCTGGCGGGCAGATTGGAACGAATCATCTTAAAGTCTTTAAGAAAAGTTCCTGCCGAGCGATATGAATCGGCCGCCGCTTTTGCCCGTGATATCACGAATTATCTCGAGGATCGTCCAGTTACGGCGGAAAATTTCACGCCGTCAAACACGGACGAAGAATTAATCGCACCGCCGAGCGAAACCGAAAAATACTCCATCGCGATTCTGCCGCTGACCGTGATCGGTTCATCGCCTGACCGCGATATTACCGACGAGAAGTATTTAGGCATCGGTTTGGCCGACGCTCTGATCACGCGACTTTCGCAGGTGCGGAGTTTACTTATTCGACCGACCGGTTCGGTCATTCATTTCGTCAATCAATCGGTTGATCCGGTAAAAGCCGGAGCCGAACTTAAAACCGGTTACATACTTGACGGAACTTTGCATAAAGTGAGCGGACGCGTTCGGATTTCGATCCGTCTTTTTGACGTTACAAAGAACCAAACCGTCTGGACAGAAAATTTTGACGAAGATTTTACGGACTTACTCGAACTCGAAGATTCGATCTCGGAGCGGGTGACCAAATCGCTTTTACCCAGATTGACGGGCGAGGAGAAAAAGAGCCTCAAAAAACGCGGCACGGATTCCCATGAAGCCTACGAAGCTTACTTGCGTGGGCGTTTTTACGCCAATCAGTTCGCCGATGATGCCTTGCCGAATGCCGTTGAGGCTTTTCGGGAAGCCATTATGTTCGATCCCGATTACGCCCTGCCGCACGTCGGGATCGCCGATTTTTACGTGCTGTCGGCAATTTTCGGCGTGATGCCGCCACGCGAAGCCTATCCGCTCGCCAAAGCTCAACTGCAACAGGCTCTGCGGGCCGATAACCAACTCGCCGAAGCCTATTCGCTCTCGGCATTTGTCGCATTGCTTTATGATTGGAACTGGACGGAAGCCGAAAGACTCGTCGGTAAGGCGATCGAAATCAACCCGAATTACTATCTCGCCCACGATGTGCGGGCACATATTCTGGCATCGCAGGGAATTTCGGCGGAAGCGGTTGCCGAGATCGAATATGCGGAAGCCCTCGATCCGCTTTCTCCGCGGGCGAAATTGATGAGTTCATGCATCTTCTACCAAACCCGCCGGTTCGGCCGCGGAGCGGAAAAAGCCGCCGAAGCCGTCTCGATGCAGCCCGGTTCGCCCGCCGCCTTTCTGCATCTCGGAAATTCATTGACTCATAACGCCGGAAGTGAAGAGGCAATCGAATACTTAAAATCGGCCGCCGAAACCTGGACTGCTTCGGCTCTGCCGAAATATATGCTCTGTCATGCTCTCGTCGCCGCCGGGCGTAAGACCGAAGCCCAAAAAGTTCTCGAGGAAATTCTGACGCTTGCCGAATCAACGCCCGTCAAACCTTATTTCGCAGGAATGGCCTGTGCCGCTCTCGGCAGAAACGATCTCGCTTTTGAATGGTTCGAACGGGCGATCATTGAGCGGGACGATTGGATGATCTGGTTCGGCACGGACATCAAACTCGATAATTTAAGACGCGATCCGCGATATTTCGAGATACTAAAGCAAATGAATAATCCGATCATCTCCCGCTAGCCGTTTGATTATTGATTCGGTCGTTAAGGTGCGATCCGGGCGACAAAACTCAGCCAGATTTCCGTTCCGGCAAAAAATATCCGGAAGGGTTGCGAAACGATCAGCAAAAGGATTCCGAGGGCGAAAACTTTCTGAAATTTCCGGCGTTTGACCGACATCCAGACCAGACAGATAATGGCGAGCAGATCGGGCATTCCGAGCGACCACAGAATCATATATTTTTCCGGTACGAGATGGATGCGGGCAAAAGCGGCGGGCAGAAAATTAAACGCCGTCATCAGCATCAGAGCCTTGTGTTCGGCGGCCTTTTTCCGGAAGTAGATCGCCCCGCTTAAAAAGATCACGAACAAAAGCATATCCGCGACGCCGATCAAAAAAAAGCCGTGCGGGTTTAGTCCGGGCGGAGCGGTTCGTCTGACAACGTGAGAGTCGTATCCCGTGGCCAGCCCGACGATGACGACGATTGCGGCTAGAACTACGCCAAAAATTCCGAGCGTCATATGCAGTTTTATGTTCTTAGTGCGGACAAGGGCGATCTGCACCGTAAAAAATACGACCCACAAAGACATGACGATGCCGTGAACATGAACGAGTGTGTTGGCGATCGGTTTGACGTCAAAAAACTGATTGAAGTAATAGGATTTAAAGTATCCGACCAGAATCAACAAAGGAAACACAACAGCCGCTGTTAAAAATAAGCTGCGGTCGGACGGACGTTTGAGAATAACTGGATTGATTGCCATAGATTTAACCTCCGAATTTATTTTTTGCTCTCGCGGGTTTGGCCGTCGTCTGCCCGCTACCGTTGATGTTGGCGGCGGCGAAAAAAATCTGTCCATTGAGTTCGGCTCTCGCCGTCAGGGAATACTCGCCGAGGGGAAGTTTCTCGGTCAACGCTCCGAAAATTCCGTCATCAGCCGCTCCGTCGCCGTTTTTTCCGTCATCGAATAAAGTTACTTCAGATGTTTTTCCGTTTTCGTCCGTGATCTGAACCGTGACATTTGCTATAGGCATCGGTTTACCGTTTTCCGAAAGTTTTGCCGTCAAAGGAATTTGACCGGCGACGTTCGGTTTTCCGGCTTCAAATGTAAAAGCAACCTGCGAATTCGATGTGTCCGTCCAAACCGCAACGACCGCCGAACTTTCCGCATCTGCCGTGTTTTCGAGCTTTAGTTTCCAGACCGCATCGGTTTTCGAACGCACCGGAATACCGCGAAAATCCGCTTTCGATTCCAACGAGCCGGCCGCATTTTTTCCGACGATCACTCCCTTTTCATTAAAAACGGTGGCGGAAACTGTCGAAGGTGCGGCCAAAGTAATTCCCGAATCGGCATCTGCCGTAACCGGAAATTCGATTTCCGTCGTTTGCTTTGCCCCCAAAGTAACCAGTGTTGAAAATTCAATTTTCAGATTTTCCGGCAGTTGCGGTCTGGTGTCATCCCGTCTGAAAGAGGCTTTCAGAAAAGGCGATTTTTTGTCGTTTTGAAAATTGTCATAAAACTTTTCGTTATAATTCGGCTGATTTGAGTTTTGTTCGACGCGGTGCGACACAGTCAGACGCGGCAGGACAAAATTCGTAAAATGCGTCCGGTCGGTCAAAGCCGTGTGAATATCTTGGACGTAGCGAAAATCTTTGATCTCCCAACGAGCCGAAGGAATTTCAACCACGCCGTCGCCCCAAATCTGCGACTGACAGGTTTGCGGAACAGCCGTCCCGATAAGCACCGAAAATTTCGTTCCGTTGCGGTGGCGAACCGTCTGATTGAACCGCTCCATCATGATCGGCGTCAGTTCATAAATCGCTTTTGTCTGAACGCGGTGCGACCAGAAAACGAAATCAATGATGTAAGCACAGGGGCTTCCCATATTCGGCGTGCCGAGTTGGACGAGTCGGGTTGCGGCGGGAATGCCGTCCGGCACGGACTCCATCAGATTTTGAATGTAGTAACGCGAGATGATCCCGCCCATCGAATGAGCAACGATGTCAACGTGCCACGCATTTTCTCTTTTACGGGTAAATTCGATCTGCTTCTTTAGCTCGGCGGCGTTTTCGGCGATCGAGTTGGTCGGTTGCGGACTGCCTTTTTCGCCCGTTTTCATGACGCCGTTTTCCGGGTCGGCTCCGACCGCGTAACTGTTCCAGGAAACACTGTGAGCTTGTCGAAAAAACGTGCCGTAGCCGTTCCACGCGGTATAATCCGCCCACAGTCCGTGGGCTAAAATGACCGGACGCGGAATGATCAGAATGTCGGCGGTTTTTTCCTTTTTCGGCGAGCTGTCTTCCGTCAACTCGACCTTGATCTGACGGTCAGAAGCGGGCTGTCCGGCGGTTTCCCAGGCGAAACCGCGGGTGTCCCAGAGAAGTTCGACCTCTCTTGATTCGCCCGGTGCAATGGAGATATTCGTCTCGCCGCCGGGCAGTTGCAGATCGGCTTTCTCCTCGCGGAAAACGAGTCGCGGAAATTTGGTTTCGTTCGAATAATTGACGACGCGGGCACGGATGCGGACGATATTGCCGTCAATCGTCTGCATATCAACTTTTCGCCACGATTTGTAGTCAGGGTAAGGATGCTCGTCAAACTCGACTGCTTCGAGTTCGAGCGGAGCGGGACAGCGGCGTAAGTTCCACGTAACGGTGATCGAGCCTTTCGTGTCTCCGAAACTCGTGTCTTTGGTTAAACTGCCGGAAAGTAGATCAGGATTTTTCG
>JBGTRS010000182.1:0-8213 GCA_041940665.1 Pyrinomonadaceae bacterium
TATGACTTCCAACCTCGGTTCGGAAAGTTTCAAGAAATACGAGAAACCTTTGGGTTTCGGCAACAAATCGCTCGGTGACATCAAAGCCATCAAAGGCGATGTGATGAAAGCCGCCGAACAGCGATTTACGCCGGAATTCCGCAACCGGATTGACGAGATTATCGTCTTTTCGCCTCTGACGATGGACGAAGTCAAAGGCATCGCCAAACTTTATCTCAACAAAGTCCGCAAACAGATGGAACGCCAGGGCAAATTCATCGAAGTGACGGACGACGCAATTGATCTGATCACCTTAAAAGGCTATAGCCCGGCTTACGGGGCGAGATTCTTAAAACGTCACATTGACCAAAAGATCAAGCTTCCGCTGACGAGTCTCTGGAAAACGGCGACACAATTTTTGGTTGATGCCGAAGGCGAAGAGATCATCGTCAAAGCCAAAGACTCATTCAGTCTGAATTAAATTATCCGAAATAAACTTGTCAAAAAAAGACTTTAGCAATTATCATCTTGCTGAAGTCTTTTTTTACGGAGAAATACAATGAGAAAAATCACAAAAAGAAATGTTTATTTATTGAGTATTTTCTGTTCCTTACTGATCTTTGCCAATCCGGCGACGGCACAGGAAACTTATTACGATTACAAATACAGACTCGATCTGACGGGAGCCACGGAAGCTCCGAAACTGGGCGGAATGCCCGATATAAATATGCCGGACGCCGCCCGCAAAAACGGAGTTGAAGGAACGCTCAAAGCGGAAATGACTTTGGCCAAAGACGGCAAGGTCCGGGATGTAAAGTTTTCGCAAACCTTACCGCACGGTGTTGAACAGGCGGTCATTGACGCCTATCAGACCTTAAATTTTTCACCCGCCACCCGCAACGGGACGCCGATTGATGTAAAATTATTTTTGGAATATACGATCTCGGCGGTCTATGACGAGCGGGATAAAAATGTCCAAAAGCCGAAGATAACCTCACAGCCCGATGCGGTCTATCCCGCCGAACATCTGGCGGATAAAAGAAAGGATGAGGTCGAGGTCGGTGTTTTATTCTATAAGGACGGCACGGTCAAAGTTCTGAGCGTAAGCAGTTCGATGCCGAAAGAATTCGATAAAGCCGCCGTCGAAGCCGCCGGAAAAATAAAGTTCGAACCCGCCGTTCATAAAAAAAGCAAACAGCCTGTTTCGTTAAAGATGTTTGTCAAATATAAATTCAAACCGTGAGCGGTCGAACCGAAAAGAATGTTTCTGCATCAAAGGCTTTAGTGATAACATCATTCTAAAGCCTTTTTTAATGGGAAAAATTTTTAAAACAATTTTGAGTTTAGGAATCGTTTGTCTGCTGGCGGTTATCGCGTTTGGGCAAAATAACGGCGAAAAGACAAAGGAATGTTCGATAAAGCTTGATGTTGAATTTCTAAATTCGGGCTATATCGGCGAAGTTTTACCTGTTTCAAATTCTTGCGAAAAAGGAAGTTTTGAAAATGAAGCGATTGAAAAAGCTAAAAAACTTGAGTTTGTTATAGCAATAAAAAATGATGAGCCTGTGACAATAAAGAAAACAGTTGAATTCAAATATCAGATTGCAGAAAATAATGAAACCGAACTTGTTTCCGTTATTGAACCGATTACAATTTTAGAAAAGCCGCCAGCCGGTTATCCAAAATATGAAGGCGGTGGAACCGTTTGTTTTACAGGGGCAGTTAGGCTTCGAGTGGAATTTTTATCAACAGGGCAGATTGGCGGTGTTAAAGCAATATCGGAACTGCCTTATGGTGCAACCGAAAATGCGATTGAAGCCGCAAAGAAGATGAAATTCGTGCCGATGAAAGAAAATGGTATTTCAAAATCGGTAGTAAAGGTAGTTGTATATAGTTTCCGTCTTTATTAAATCGTCAAAATAGTTTTATGTCGCTGAAAGCGATAAAGATAATAGCGTAGGGTAAAACCCTACGTTGATTGAAAAAAAGTAACCGACGCTGAAAGTGTCGAACAAAGTTAAGTAGATTATTGCTCACTTTCCGCGAGCAAATGTTTATGATAAACAAAAGTAGGGTTTCACCCTACGCAATGTTATTAGTCGCTTGTCAAGCGACCAATAATTTTAATAAAACTTGAAACATAAATCATGGATTCATTTATGAAAAAATCAATTTCACGATCTCTTAAATTTTTTGCATTGGTAGCTTTATTATCATCCGTGTGCTTTGCTCAGAATAATTTCGAAAAGGAGAAAAAAGCGGAAAATTGTTCGGTATTTCTAAAGGTTGAATTTTTAGAAAGCGGAAAGATAGGTGATGTTTCGCTTATCTCAAACACCTGCGAAACGGATTCGGGATTAGAAGAAAAAGCTTTAGCAGCCGCCAAGAAGATAAAATTTACGCCGAGGTCTCGTAACGGCAAAGCCGTGACGGAAACCAAACAGGTCAGATTCGATTTCAGTGTTCTGAATGAGGATGTAAAGTCGAATTTGACCGATATCCGCGATATTACCGAGGCGGAAAATAACAATCTGGCCGAAGCCGAAGCGGTTATCAAAAAAGCGGTCAATAAACTCGGCGGCGAAAAATATCTGAATATCAAAAACTCGGTCGGCGAAGGAAAATTCAGTCTTCTGAAAGCCGGCCGGATCATTTCGTTTCAAGCTTTTACCGACATCATCGTCTATCCCGAAAAGGAACGCACCGATTTTATCGAACGCGGAGCAAAGACCGTCCAGGTCAACACGGGCGAGAAGGGGTGGTTTTATGACGAGATGCTCGAAAAATTCGATGATCAGAACAAGATTCAGATAAATAGTTTCAAACGCAGTTTTCGCTCGCATTATAATTATCTGCTTCGCGGAAGTTGGAAGGGAAAGGCGGATTTGAGCTATGTCGGCAAAAGACCGGCGAGTTTGGGGAAAAGAAACGACGTTTTGAAACTGACGTTTGAGGACGGTTTTGAGGTCGAATTTGAATTTTCCGATGAAGGCCTGCCGATGAAATCCACCTATACGGTGATGAATTCGGAAAATTTGCCCGTTACGGAAGAAAACCGATTCGCTCAGTTCATCCTCGAAAACGGTATTTTAGCTCCCTTTGTGATTGACCATTTCACAAACGACGAACATACATTCCGCGTCAATTATCAATCAATGGATTACAACAAAAGCATCTCCGACGAGATTTTCGTCAAACCCGACGATCCGAAAAAACTGCGGAAAAAATTGAAATTCTGAATTGGTAATTGGTAATTGGTGATTCGTGATTCGTAATTCGCAATACGTATTTTGTGATCGGCTGTTTTATTGAAAATCTTTTTATATTTGCAACTGCCGAAACGAACGTATAACGAATTACGAATCACCTATTGCGACTAAATAAACGCAAAATCAAACTGCTCCTGATGAATCGTCGCGTCACCCGTCAGATCAACGACTCCGAGATAATCTTCGATCTCGTCGAAAACCTCGCGTTCCGATTTACGAAGAGCTTCGGCAACTTCGGGGTGAACCCGCAAGGTCGTATGACGGACGTCGCTGACACCTTTGGAAAGCCTTCTCGCTTCCACCAAAATTTCGTAACAAACCGTCTGGGCAGATTTGATCCAGCCCGCTCCTTCGCAGTATGAACAGGGCGAACAGAGCGTTCTTTCGAGCGATTGCTTGACGCGCTTGCGGGTCATAATGATCAAGCCGAAATCGTTGAACGACAGAACCTTCGTCGGCGATTTGTCTTTGCCGAGATGGTCTTGCAGTGCCTGCAAAACACGTTTGCGATTGTTGCGGTCTTCCATATCAATGAGATCAAGGACGATGATTCCGCCGAGATCACGCAAGCGAATTTGCCGTGAAATTTCTTCAACCGCTTCCATATTGGTTTTCGTGATCGTATCTTCGAGCCGGGCATTGCCTTTGCCGACAAATTTTCCGGTGTTGACATCAATGGCGATCAGGGCTTCGGTCTGATTGATGACGAGATAACCGCCCGATTTCAGCCAGACCCGGTGCCGCAGAGCTTTGTCAATCTCATCACTGACGCCGTAGGAGTCGAGGATCGGTTCGTCCAGAGTGTGGAATTTCACACGCTTGACCATCTTCGGCTGAATGCGGTTGACGAATTCGATGATCCGCAAATACTCTTCTTCGGAATCAACGCGGATCGCCGTAAAATCGTCGGAAAGCTGATCTCTGAGAAGTCTCTGAATAATATCCAGATCCTGATGGATGAGTGCTGGCGATTTTGATTTTTCCGCCGTTTTGCGGATGTCGTTCCAGGTACTCACGAGGTATCTTGCATCGTCCCGCAGATCCTGTTCGCTTTTGCCCGTGCCGGCTGTTCTGACGATAAAACCGCCCGACGGAATATCTTCCTTCGACATTACATTCTGCAGAAGATTGCGGAGCCGTCCGCGTTCCTTGCTCGAATTTATCTTTCTTGATACGCCGAGATGCTCGATCGTCGGCATATAAACCAGAAATCTTCCGGGCAGAGCGATATGCGAAGTGATTCTCGCCCCCTTTCTGGCGATCGGCTCTTTGGCGATCTGAACGAGAATTTCCTGACCTTCATGGAGAAGGTCGGTGATCTTCGGCTGTGATTTGTCACTGCGTCGTCCGCCACTGCCGCGTTTGCCGTTGCCTTTTGAACCGAACTCCGCCGAAGCGATGGCGTCATCGGCGGTGATGGTCTGGTCGGCTTCGGTTGATTTGTAGCCTTTGTCTTTGTGCGTATCGGTTTGAGCCGGTTTGCGTCCCGCCCCGGTCGTTTTGCGTCGGCGACCGCCGCGGCTTACGCGGCGGACGGCCAATTCCGAAACAAAGCCGCAATCCCTGACGTTTGCTTCGGCATCTTTTACTTCCTCTTTTTCGGTATCATCTGCTTTTTTCTTTGATTTCGCCGTTTTGCGTTTGGAAGCCGTTTTCTTCGAGCGGGTTGATTTTGCTCTCGTTGATTTTCCTTTAGCCGAAGTTTTATCCGCTTCTTTTTCATCCGCTTCGGTTTCGGCCTCCGCGTTCTCATCAGCCGTTTTTTCTTCATCGGCTTTCTTTTTGCGGCTTTTTGCGGCGGTTTTCTTTTTCGCCGTCGAGGTGCGCTTACGTCCTTTTCGGGCGGGTTTTGCTTCCGTTTCCGCTTCTTCCGCATCGTCCGCATCTGCTTCAACTTCTTCCGTTTTTTTGGCAGGTTTTTTGCGGGAGCGAGCGGCGGTCGTTTTACGGCTTCGGCGGCCTTTTGCTTTCGGTTTTTCTTCTTCCTCTTCTTCTTCATCGGCGATTCTTTGAAAACCGCTGCCGGCTTCCGTAACGGTGTCGATCAACGAGCCGACCTCCGCCGAATCGGTGCTTTCCATATCGAATTCGATGGAACGCACCTTGTCCGTGATCGCTTCCTGCATCATCGCATCTTTGAGCATTTCGCCCGTGTCTTCATCTTCATCAATAATGCGTTCAAAATCGGAATCGTCATCATAATCGAGATCCGAGGCATCCAGAACATTTTCCCGGATGATTTCATCCTCTTCCGATTCATCCCGTTCTTCGGAAGCTTCTTTTTCCTCCGCCTTTTCTTCATCGGCTTTTCTGCGTCTTCCGCGGCGGCTTTTTGTTTCTTTTTTGTCGTCTTTCTTATCTTCTTCCTCGTCCGCTTTTTTGCCGCGTCTTCCGCGACGGCTCGGTTTTTTCTTATCGGATCTGGTTTTGTCGTCCCCGTCGTCTTCTTCGGTTTCGCCCGCGATCTCGGCTTTTTCCTGCGTGTCGTCAATTTCCTTGTCGCGTTTCAGACGCTTTTTGTGAAGTTCGTCCGTCGTCTCTTGTTCGAGTTCATCGTCCGATTTTTTATCTTTGGATTTTTCCATAACGATGCGTTCGATCTCTTCCTGTTCGTCGAAAAAGTCCGAAACGTAAAGAAACGCATCTCTTTCGAGACCGATATCGACAAACGCCGATTGCATACCGGGCAGCACTCTCTGCACCCGGCCTTTGTAAATATTTCCGACCACGCCCGAATTATCTTCATCGCGTTCGATATAAAATTCGCTGACCTGACCATTTTCCAAAATGGCGATCTTTTTTTCGCGTCCGTTGACGCTGATAATCATTTCTTTTGACATATTTTAGAGTTTTCCTTGATCTCAAAGGATTTTAAATACAGTTGGAAAATGCGGATTGATAATTCAAAACAATTTTGTAGAAGTGATTTTGAATCAATGCCTTGGAAAAGCATCTTTTTTCGGTTGCTGTTTTTTTATAGACCAAACCCAAGACCCGCCGTAAAGCCGTGTTAAAACTTTAGTTTTTTGACTTATTTAGTTTGAAGTTCTGAGTTTTACTCACGTAGGAATCTCTTAAAAAAGCTAACCTTTTTGCTTTTTTCCGGCGGGGAGCAACTAATTTTTTACAAAAAATCGTGCTTCAAAACCCGCGTAAAAAAATCTTTCAATTCTAACCTAACAACTGTAAATAATAACTAATATTCAGTTTCGCTCTTTTTGATACAAACAACTTTTACAATTTAAGAGCAAACTTGGAATTAGTATAAATGTTTTTTTCAAATTGGTAAATCGCAAATCGTTGAATTATCAAATTTTTATCTTTTACCAATTCCCGATTTATGTTTAAAATCAAGTTTCTATGGAAGTATATTTTCAGATAATTACGGACGCGGAATCTCTCCGGAAAAAGTGCGATGAATTCAAATCGGAGGATGTTCTGGGCTTTGATACGGAAACGACCGAACTCGATCCGTTTGACGGCGAGATCCGGCTCGTTCAATTCAGCAACGGCCGGGAAACGGTCGTGATTGATCTAAAACCTTTTGCGGAAAGAGGCAATTTGAAAACCTTGCCGGAACTTGAACCGATGCGGGAACTCATCGCGGCGGATCGTCCCGTGAAGATCGCCCACAACGCCAAATTTGACGCGAAATGGGTTTCGCATCATCTCGGCGTTGAGATCGGCGGAGTTTTCGATACACTTCTGGCCAGTCAACTGATTGCCGCCGGCGATCAGGACCGGCGGCACAGCCTCGCGGAAGTCGCCCGGTTTTTCTTAGACATCGAGGTTGATAAAACCGAACAGGTTTCCGATTGGAGTGCCGACGAACTATCGCATGCACAGGTCGAATATGCCGCCAAAGATGCGGCGATGATGATTCCGCTTCGCGAAAAGATCATCGAAAAATTAAAATCGGACGGTTTGATAACTGTCGCCAAGCTCGAATTCGAATGCGTCGTACCGATCGCCGCAATGGAACTGAACGGTTTTTATCTCAACGAAAATTGCTGGCGTGAGCAACTGGAAAAAGTCAAAAAAGAACAGGAAAAGATTGCCACGGAATTGCAGGGAATGCTTTCGGCGGGTGTCGCTCAGGCGTCGCTGTTCGGTGTCGCGGAAATAAATCTCGACTCGAAAACGCAGGTTTCGGACGCTCTGAAAAACTTAGGCGTTCCGCTTCCCGAATCAACCCGCGGCTGGCAATTGCAACCGCTCGCCGAAAAATATCCGGTCGTTGAAAAACTGCTCGAATACCGGAGTATGGCGAAATCCCTGACGAGTTTCGGCGAAAATATCCTCGAATTCATCAACCCGCAAACGGGCAGAATCCACGCCGATTTTCGTCAGATCGGAGCTCCGACCGGAAGATTTTCTTGCAGTAAGCCGAACATTCAGCAAATCCCGCACGGCGAAGAATACCGCCGGTGTTTTCAGGCGGAAACGGGAAACAAACTGATCATCGCCGACTATTCCCAGATCGAACTCAGGATCTTAGCCGAATTTTCCGGCGATCAGAATTTTATCAACGCTTTTAAATCGGGTGAAGATTTTCACGCTTCGGCCGCCGCTCAGGTGTTTAATATCAAACCCGAAGAAGTAACATCCGAGCAGAGAAGTTTTGCCAAACGCTTAAACTTCGGAGTCGTCTACGGCATCGGTTCGCAGAGATTCGCAATGATGACGGGTGTTTCCGACGCGGAAGCGGAAAACATTATGCGACGTTACTTTTCCACCTATCGCGGCCTGGACGACTGGTTGCGAAATGCCGGAAACCAGGCCGTCAACGAACGTCTGACGCGAACCGCTTCAGGGCGAATGGCACGCTACCGCTTCGACGAAGACGACCGCCAAAAGATCGCTTCGGCAAGACGTAACGGCAAAAATATGCCGGTGCAAGGCTCGTCGGCCGACATTCTTAAACGTGCATTGCGGCTACTGCATAATGAATTTCAGGGCACTTCC
>JBGTRS010000183.1:0-4205 GCA_041940665.1 Pyrinomonadaceae bacterium
ATTAATCCAAACATCTAAGAAAGCGGCACGTATTACAGGACAAAAGCCCCTATGTAATTCCGCAGAAGAGATTTGGTGGAAAGCTCATAGTTAAAAGAGATGAAAGGGATATCATGAATCTTACATTAAATTAATTCTAATCACAACCTAAGTTTTCTGAACCTTAAACATTTAGGGAACTTAACTTAAGTAAGTAAACTAACTCTTTATATGGAGACACCAATACAAGGAATCAACGATCACTCCCGAAAAAGATGAACAATACTTTCGAAGGAGTAGAAGTTGAGATTTAAAGATTTCCTAAGAAATTTTTTCACTTTAGCGGTGAAACCGCATTTATACAGCAATCGGATGCAAATGCCTTACCTGCATTTTCGAGAGGTAAAAAGGACATATTTTGTAATATAACCGCTAATTTACTCATAATATTATAGAGATAAAATTTAGGAGGTTGAATATGGCTGAAGAAAAAGACCCTTTTGATTATGTAGTCGGTATTGCAACGATAGTCGGAGCGGTAGCAATTCCAGTAATAATTCTTTGCATTGGTCTAACGTTTCAGACAAGCCAGCACAATGCAACACTTAAACTGCAAGAAGCAATCGAGGAACAAAACAAGTTGGTCAGGTCTCAAGCCGAAGAACGGCAAAAGGCCGAGCGGCTGATGCCTTTTATTACACATTTGACAAGTTCCAACCAGAACGAAATAAAGGTTGCGTCCAACCTTTTTTCATATTTTAACGAAAAGAAATTGCTACCCGAAGATTCGGCACCGCTGTTTATCGTGGTCGCCAGTGCCGATAATGATTCAATTTCAAAAGTCGGTCAGGATTTAATTGTCAAAGCCAATAAGGATGATAAAAATTTGGGTAAAAATATCGGCGAAGCACTCGATAAGGCTGACGAAGAGACTCAAGATAAAATAATAAAGGCGGCCGGAGAAAATAAGGAATTAAATGTAACTCTCAGAGAGATCGTGCCGGAAAACTCGAAGGTTAAAGTTAAACTCAAATAATCGTTCAAGTTTATGAAATCTTTTACCCGTTCGGAAAACCGCTGTCATCTTCGTTCGTTTCATCTATTTTTTCTACAGTTCGACTGTGTGCCTCAGGTCGTTGCACTTTTGACGAAATCTGTTACGGTGCAAGAAAACAGATTTTCCTTATTAAAACCGAAATTATAAACGGATATGTAGGGGCTTGTCCCTTGTGGTTACCCGTAAGCCGTTAGGCGAAAAATATGTATATATCTTAAAATTTTGATTAAATGGTTATAATTTCCTTCGGTTTTGCCGTTAGCTCCGCGAGGAGCGGCATATCATTGATGTTTAAGAAGAATATGCCCTTCCCTACGGAACTCGATAAATTTATGATAAACCTCCGATCTACAGATATGACACGCCTGACGGAGTTAAAATAAATTATTACCCTTTAATGAACGGCACTATTGCCCGAAGAAGTTGTTTTCTTCACGGCAACTTTTTTGCTTTGACGATTAGTTCACTTTCCGAAATTTTATTGTGATAGGCCGGTATTCTGTGTATAATCGCGACAAAACAGACTTTGGAGGAGTTTTATATTTATGCGTCCGCTTATCCTTGCTCTCTTACTCTTTGTTTTGCCTGTTCCGGTTTATCCGCAGATAAATCAGGCCGAACTTTTAAAAACCTTACTCGATCTGCCCGCTCCGGCACCGTTTGAACAAAGCGAGATCGAGAAAGAAACCTCGAACGAGAAAGAATATCCGCCAGAGTTTTACAGCAAAAGCAAAGTTCCGCCCGATGATGCACCGATCGAAGAATTGCTGGCTTACTGGTCAAAACAAAGCGAAAGCGTGCGGTTTCAAGGCTACTTAGTAAGACCCTCCGAAACGGTTCTCAATAGAATTTTCAAGGAAATTGAAAAAACACCGATTCTTTTAATCCAGTTTTTGAACATCATCCCGCCGCAAAAAGAATATACCGATTTTATAAAGGAATACTATGACAAACAATCCGTCAAGTATGCCCAAAATTCTCCGGATGACGACACGGACGGAACCGACGAAGAAGAACCGCAGGTGTCCGTCCGTGAGGCCATCGAAACGGCCGAAAAAGAAGCCGCCGATTTGGAAGATTACGATTTCGAAGAATATGCGATACGCTACAGTTTGACGCGTATCAAAGGCTGGCTGACCTATAATTCCGATCACTTTTCGGATGAACTGCTCAAAAAAGCCGAGCGGGTCAAAGACGAAAGAGGATATGTCAAAAACAAGGAAGAACTCATCGCCCTGGCAAAATACGATTGGGCAAAAGCCGAACCGATCGCTGAAAGATTGATCAATGATGAAACCCAACCCGCTTCTTCAACCCTTGCCAAATGGGCTTTCTATGCACATTTCCTCCAGGAGGAAGATGAATCGAACGCCAAAAAATACAGACGGATGCTCCAGGAAGTTGTCGCCGACCGGAAAGCTTCGAACGGAGTGCGTGATCTGGCTCTCGATGCTCTGGTGATCGAAGCGGATTTTGAAGGCCGCGACGACTGGTATCTTTCGCTTCTCGAAGACGAAACGCTTTTCGATCTCGGGAATTACACGGGTCTGCAAACCTATATGGATCTTTCGCCGCCCGCCAAATGGATTCCGAAGATGACCGGACTCGTTAACAGCAATCTTCCGGCCGTCCGCAACGCCGCCGTCCGCAATCTCATAAACTTTTTGGGCGAAACGGATGCCGAACAGGATAAGCTTATTTTAAGGGCTCTGCTTCCGTGGCTTTCCAATCCGAACTGGGCGAAAGACAATAACGGCAAACGAAACGAACTGATCAGACATTACGGCACGGCGGGAATGACCGAAAGTATTCCGGGCTTGATTATGATCGTTCAGAACGAAAAACCGACCGAAGAAGAAATTCGCAATAACCCGAATTCTAATTATGCCTACAATACGAACATTGACAACATATCGGCCGATGCAGTGAAAGTCGTCGTCAGCCGTTCGGGTTTAGGCGAATCACGCAAGGCGGCGGTCGAGACATTGGCCGTCTTTAAAGATGCCCGGGCGGTTCCCGCTCTGCTTGCGGTTTTGCCGGACGCCAATGGAAGCTATGAAACAAAATCGGTCGTTTCGGCAATTCTTGCCAGCGGCGGTTACAGTGCCAATCAGCAATTGTCGTATATCGAAGCCTTTGCCCGCAAAGCCGCATCTGAGGAATCCGGGGATTTTGAGGAAGAGTATTACTACTATATGGATGATGATTCATTATCGGCCAATGAAATGATCGGCGGAATTTTGGCGAATGCGGAAGAGCCGGATGAAAATCTCGTCCGGTTTATGATCGAGCGTATCAAAACACTTAGTAAAACCGACCCGCAGATTGCCGGCGTCCTAAATAAGTTTCTGCAAAAATGGAAAAGCAAGGTTCTTTTTGTGGAAAGGCTGAATTTGTTGAGCCGAAACAACGCCGATGCCGAAACGGTTCTCAGAACGCTGATAGACCGCGAAGCTTTGGTCAAAGATCACGCCAATCAGGTTTATGCGATGCGTGGCGGCGGCGGAATTGCGGGCGGTATCGCCGCCTGTCTGCTCGAAGATAAAAACGAGGTGGCCAGAGCTGTCAGCAGTAATGATGTCAATCAAAAAATTGCCGCTCTCGCCTGTGCCCGACTTCTGCGGATCGAATTGCCAGTCAATCTCGTCAGTCCTTTTTTGTACGATCCAAATCCGCTTCTGTCGCTCGCCGCCGAAAGGTATCTCGTCTCGGAAGACAGCACCGAAGCCCGCCGGCTTGTTCTTGCAAAATACCCGGGCGAAGCAAAAATCCTCGGGGCGAGAACGGCTTTTTTCCCGGATGATAAGGTCAGTCAGACAAATCTGCCGATCTCGGAATTATTCAGTAGTGTCAATCCCGAGTATTATTTCTCGCCGAATGAAACGTCCGATCTGGACAAAATCCAAAACAAATTACAGGCAGAGGCAAAAACGTCCGAAGACCTCCAAGGAATTTATGCGTTTCTGAAAGACGATACGAGCGGGCATCAGATCCTGCGGATTTACAAAGACAAAGCGGTTTTCTCGTGGTATGAAGATGAAGCAAGATACCGCGAACGAACCGTGAAGCCGGAAGAGCTGAAACTCATCTTCGAATATGTTACGAAACATCAGGTAGAAAATCAGTCTCCGATCCTCGGCGGCTGTCATCATGGATGTGTCAATCAGGA
>JBGTRS010000183.1:4215-8204 GCA_041940665.1 Pyrinomonadaceae bacterium
AAAGTAAAGTAAAAGATAAGCCTTTTATGGTGCTGTACTTTCTCTTTTATCATCTTTTCAATCGTCTTATTTTTATCAGCAACCGCTCAGAGGTTTGGAGATGATCTTCAAATCGCTCGAACAGGGCGAATCAAAACTGCGGTACTGGCTCGAGGACAAGATCGAAGGTCTCGAAATTTTTCTCGACGAAAAGAACATCAAAGCAAAATCACTCTGGAAAAACGGCGACGATTTTCGCGTTCTGGTTTTGGATGAAAAACAGCAGAAAACCTTGGAAAAGGATATTCAGAAACAACGTGAAGCGGCAAGAAAATCGCTCAATATTGATGATTTCGATGATTATTCCGCATATTACGAAAGGTTTTCCGAAATGTCCGCCGAGATTGACAGACGGCAACTGGAACAAAAATACAATGCCTATCAATGGCGGAGCATCAAAGACAGAAAACTTGCCGGAAAAACGACGCAACCCGCCGAAGATTTCTCCATCGTTGAAAACGGACAGTTTCCCGATATAGATTATCTAACCGCTCCCGACAGCGTCTGGAAAGCCAGAACCTCCGGTTTCGAACTGCGTTCGGGCGATTATGAAAAAGATGGAATATATAAGGTTGCCCGCAACGGTTTGGTTACACAAATCAATGACAACTCAAGCTATCTCGATAATCCGGTCGTTTCTGCCGACGGAAAATGGGCATTGATTACCAAACGCGAGGAAAATTACTATATCAACAACGTTTACAGATTAAATCTTCAAACCGGCAAGGATTTTAAGATAAAACTTCCGAAAACGCTTACCGCTTCTCCGCTCGCCTTTATCAAGCCCCACAACAAATTCCTTGTTTATACGGACGGGGCGGAAGATTTTGATGAATCTATCGAATATATTTTTGAGGATCTGAAAGAAGAATTCACCAAGGAGGAATTGAAAAATCTGAAACCGGCATATTATCTGGTTGATGCCAATACGGGGACGTTCAAAGAAGTCAAAGGTGAATTTACGCCGTTCAGGCAGATAACCTTCCGCAATCTGCAAAAGACTTCCAACCCCGATGAATTTTGGGCGGCGATCTATGACGAATCGAAAAAAGCGACAAAGATCGGGCGGTATGATGCAAAAAATTTCAAGTTCAAAGAAGAGATGACGATCCCTGAAATCGCTCTCGACAGTATGAACATCTGGGTTGACGAACCGGAGGCAATAGTCTACTTCATCTATGAAGGACATCTCTTGAGTTTGCCGCTTAAAAAACCTTAGACCCGAGCGAACAGCCATCTCACATCTGCAAGTGTATATTTTTATAATGATTTGCAGGCGGAGATATTTTGACTACGGCACATTTTATTTGACTTTATCTTAAATTTGGGTTACAAATAAAAATAATTAGGATAAACGTTGGAACGCTCGAAAGGTTTGATTTGGACAAAACCTTTTGGGCTTTGTTGTTTTAAATTGCAATTATTTCAGGTAGGTTTGAATCTCCAGCAGTTTCCCATCGGTTGAAACCGTGACCGTTCCGCGTTCTCCGGTCGTTAAAACTTTTGTCCCCGATCTTTTCCAACGTTCGACGACCTCCTTATGCGGATGACCGAACCGCGATCTGCGACCGACGGGAATGATCGCATATCCGGCTTTGGCGGCTTCGACAAATTCCCGAGTCGAAGATGTCCGGCTGCCGTGATGGGCGACCTTGACAACATCGGAGGCAAGCGGCATTTTGCTTTTCAAAATTTCTCTCTCCGTTCCTTTTTCAATATCGCCCGTCAAAAGGATTTCCCGGCTTCCGAATACCAGACGCAAGACGAGCGAATCATCGTTTACGGAATTTTCAGCCGACGCATCTTCCGGTGCGGGATTCAAGACAAAAATCTTCACGCCGCCGATCTCGAACGAATCACCGCGTGCGAGTTTTGTAATCCGGATGTTTTTGCTTTCGAGTATTTTTGAAAACTCTAAAAAATCGGTGTCTTCCGGATTTTCCCTGCCCAGTAAAGCTGTTTTGACCTTGAAATTTTTGGCGACATCTATCAAGCCTTGAATATGGTCGGCATCGGCGTGGGTTGCGAGTATATAATCAATTTTCGAATAGCCCTTTTCCCAAAGAAACTCCGAGACGACCGTTTCCCCGACGCCCATTGCATCGGGTTCAAAAACCTCTCTTTCACCATCTTCCTGTTCGATGTAAAGTTCCGCAAAATTAAAACGTCCGCCGCCGTCAACGAGCATCGTCTCGCCGTTCGGAAATGTAATCAAAGCCGCATCGCCCTGCCCGACGTCCAAAAAATCAACCTTCAATTTTCCATCGGATTTTGGCGAACTTGCGGGATGAAAGATTATCAAAAAGGCAAAAAGTAAAAAAGTGAAAAGCTGAAAAAGGATGATTTTTTTCGCGTTGAAAAAACTTTTAAATCTATTCTCTCGACTCTCCGCTCTCGGCTCGCCACGCTTAAACGGATTCCATTTGTTCAAATAAATTGTGAGAATAAGCAGAGGCAAAAAGTACAGAACATAGACCGCTTTCATTCCGCCCGAATAAACTGGCACACGCACGGATGCAAAATTGTATTCGATGAAAAGTTCGGGAACGCTCAACAAAAACCAATTAAAAATTTCGGTCAGTTTTATAAAAGGCAAAGCAAAAACTGAACTGAACTTTGCAAAAAAGACCGCAAAAATGGCGGTCAGATTTTGCAGAACGATAAAAATTCCGACCCACAGATTGAGCAAAACAGACGCGAAAGAAATCCTGTGAAAATAAACGACCAGAAACGGAAGCAGAAATATCTGCACGACTGCCGTAACGAGAATTCCTTCAAAAACCCACCGCAAGATTTTCTGCCATCCGCGTTTTTCAAGCCAAACGCCGTATGCGGATTTAAAGAGGCGGCAATCCCAGACATTTTCGTTGAGATTTTTTTGCCATTTCCTTTCGCTCCAAAAAAGCGACTCTGAAATGATCCTCAATTTTTTCGGCACAGCGGGCGGAAAAGGTTCTTCCGCCGAAGGCATCCAACCGCCGATCGCCCGTAGTTTTTCGATCAATGGAAAGGCAACACCAATGATTGCAATAAGGCTTGCAAAGGTCAGATGAAAAGATTGATTAAAGAGATCCTCAGGTCGCCAGAGCAAGATCAGAAAGCCACAGACTCCGAGTGCATTCAGAAGCGTTCCGCGGCGGAAGATGACAAACGAAAAAAGCAGAACAGTAAACATCAAAGCCGCCCGCATGACGGGAATTTCCGCCCCGACGGCGAAGGAATATATCCAGAGTGCAAGACTCGTTAGAACAAATTGCCAGAGTCTTCTCCGTGTAAATTTGCGGACGATAAGCAGCAGAATTCCGCCGATGAACGTTATATGCAGGCCGGAAATGACGAGAACGTGAAACGTCCCGCCGTCGCGGAAGGTTTCCGCTGTGTCTTTCGTTAAAAACTCGCGGTTGCCGAGCATCGAAGCGATCAAAATGCCGGAAGTTCGGGCATTGAATTTCGTTTTGAAGGTTTCGATCAGGTTTTGCCGGTAAACGTAAACCCGTCCGAACGGCGAAAAAACTTTTGCGTTTTCGAGCCGCTCGATCAGTAGCGGACTTTTCACCGTTGCGGTCGCCTGTATATTTTTTTGTTCGAGAATTTCGACGAACGAAATTCCGCCCGGATTCAGATATTTTTCCTCGCGGTTTATGTTCGCTGCAATCCGAACTTTCGCCCCGAAATATAAAGCAAGGGCGTTATATTCTTCCTGAATTCTTTTATCTTTAACACCCGCAAAAAATTTTATGTTTTCCGAAGTATTAATCTCTTCGCCTTTATAGAGGATCTTTTCCGCCTTTAAAACAAACGAAAATCCGCCGACGGCCGTTTCGGGCATACCTTGCACAACGCCTTCGATCTCGACCGGATCGCCTGAATTTATCTGGCCTGTGTCATACAGATTTTTGATCGAGTTTTCCGGTTCGGTTTGTTTTTCGGTTTGAAAATGCAATCCGCCG
>JBGTRS010000184.1:0-8174 GCA_041940665.1 Pyrinomonadaceae bacterium
ACATCGCCTTCTGGCGACCGGCTTCGGGTGAATGGTTCGTTTTGAGAAGCGAAGATCAGTCCTTTTATTCATTCCCGTTCGGTCAATCTGGCGATATGCCCGCTCCGGGCGATTATGACGGCGACGGCAAGGCCGATGCGGCGGTTTTCCGTCCGGCTTCCGGAACCTGGTTTATCCAACGCTCAACGGATATGGGGACAACCATCCAGAATTTCGGTATTGCTGAGGATAAACCGACCATAGCCGATTTCGACGGTGACGGCAAAGCCGATATTGCTATCTACCGACCATCCGTTTCGGAGTGGTGGCAATTGCGAAGCAGTGCCGGATTGGTCGCCTATCAATTCGGTTCGGCCGGAGATAGAGCGGTCGCGGGAGATTACACCGGCGACGGCAAGGCGGATGTCGCATTCTGGCGGCCGTCAAGCGGACAATGGTTTGTTATCAGAAGCGAGGATAATTCATTTTTCGCCTTTCCGTTCGGAGAAAACGGCGATATACCTGTTCCGGGCGATTATGACGGCGACGGTAAATTCGACGCGGTGGTTTTCCGGCCAATAAATAACGTCTGGTATAAAAATCAAACGACCAACGGGTTTGAAGCGACCCAATTCGGAATTACCAACGACGTGCCGGTTCCGAATGTCTATGTTGTTGATTAATTGATTTAACAAAAAATGAATCGGGCATTATTCTCATTTTGAATAATGCCCGTTTTTTTCTTTTATGGATATCAATATAATGAGCAGTGTCGAATTATGCTCCTGACATTCAACTCACCGATTCAAAAACAAACTCACAATCGTTCTTAAAATTGATTTTTATCTAAATCACACCCGCGTCTCTTTTTTTGGAATTAGAGTTTTTCATCTCCTTTTCAATTTTTTCTATTATTCCTTGCCCGTATTTTTTCTCGATCGCCGGAATCGAGATCGAATTATAACCGGAATTATATGCCGTTTGTTCCAATGAAACAGCATCACCGCCTTCAACTATTTTAACGCCGTATTTTTTGAGCATAATGTTTCGATATTCCAAACTTGAGCCGGCTTCTCTGTTTTGGTAAACGATGAATTTGCCGTTTTTGACATCAATTTCCGCCTGATTTTTACCCTTTTCTTTCTCTTTTTCTTCGAGTTCTTTTGATTCTTCGTTTTCTTCGTAAGGTACCGGCTCAATCAGTTCCAGTTCAACCGGCACAAGCACCGTCTTTTCCAAATCCTCTTTGGGATAGTCGCTATCGGAAAATGAAATCAAAAAAACAACAGCAGTTGTTGTCAGAAAAAATATCAGAAACACGGCGATTCCGACGACAGGTTTTGAAAAAAAGTTGTACATAATGTTTGTCTCCAGTTTAATTGACTTAAAATGAGCAAAAATTTTGCAAAAAAAATCTCTTAAATTGACAAATCTTTGATCGTTAATTAAAACAAACCTTATGAAAATAACTTCCGCCGAATTCGTCAAGAGTGCTTTTGAAGAGAATCAGTGGGTTGAAGATGCACTGCCGGAAATCTCATTTCTGGGACGTTCGAATGTCGGTAAATCCAGTCTTTTGAACTCTTTACTCAACCGAAAAGCCTTGGCACGAACCTCCAATACGCCCGGCCGGACGCAGAGCATAAACTTCTTTTTGATCAACGAAAGTTTTTATTTTGTCGATCTGCCCGGTTACGGTTTTGCCAAAGTTTCCAAACGGATGCGGGAAGATTGGGGCAAAATGGCGGAAGATTATCTTGCCAAACGTGAGCAACTTGTGCTATCAATACAATTAGTAGATGCACGTCATAAACCTACAAAACTTGATTTGCAGCTATACGAGTGGCTGACATATTTCGGGAAAAATAATTTAATTGTCGCCACCAAAGCGGATAAACTATCCAATAATAAACTCAATAAAAGTTTAAATGATTTGAAAAAAGCGATGCCCGGGAGCCGGATTTTGCCCTATTCTTCCATTACGGGAAAAGGCAAAGAAGCGGTTTGGGCGGAAATAGAAAATGTAATTAATTGATAAATTTAAACTTTTAGTTGCGTTATTAGGCTAAATATAGTAAAAATTAAGAATCCCAAAAAACTCAAGGGTCTTGTGAAAGATCGAGGGCTGAGGAAGAATAGCACCACTACGGAACTTTCCAAATAATTTTCTGTGCGACTTAAGCTACTGCTCTAGTTAAATTTAGCTTTGTTCGCGTCTTTATTAACTACTTATTTACAAATAAAAACAATCGGAAAATAAAACTCGACAAAAATCAAATCCCTTGAAAAAAATCAAACGGTAAAAAAACATGGCAACAACGAAAACAAAAGGTAGGACGAAGAAAGAAACGAATCCTGAAGAAAACGGATTTGATGAACCTACCGAAGAATTGGAAAACGAGGAATCAACGGAAGATTCGAAACCCAAAAAAGATTCTAAAAAAACTTCGGCTTTTCAGAATGATGAAGAATCTATGGATTTGGCGGAATTAAAGGAAATGTCAATTTCCGAATTGGCAAAAGTCGCCAAAGAATTGGATGTTGAAGGGGCTTCGGGAATGCGAAAGCAGGAACTTATCTTCAAGGTTCTGGCCAAGCAAACGGAAAAAAGCGGACTGATCTTCTCGCAAGGTGTTTTGGAAACTCTCCCCGATGGCTTCGGATTTTTGAGAGCTCCTGAATACAATTACTTGCCGGGACCCGATGATATATATGTTTCTCCTTCGCAGATCCGCAAATTCGATCTGCGGACGGGCGACACGATCTCCGGTCAGATACGTCCGCCGAAGGAAGGTGAAAGATATTTTGCTTTGATCAAGGTCGAAGCGATCAACTTCGAAGCACCCGAACACGCCCGCGAAAAGATTTTCTTTGACAATCTGACGCCGCTCTATCCGGATGAACAGTTACGGATGGAAACGGACGATCCGAATAATATTTCGGCTCGCGTGATTGATCTCGTGACACCCATCGGTAAAGGTCAGAGGGCTCTGATCGTCGCACCGCCGCGGACTGGTAAAACGATGCTTCTGCAGACGATGGCGAATTCGATCACGAAGAATCATCCCGATGTAACTTTGATCGTCCTTTTGATTGATGAACGTCCCGAAGAAGTTACGGATATGCAGAGATCGGTCGAAGGCGAGGTGATTTCTTCGACTTTTGACGAACCGCCGACCCGCCACGTGCAGGTTGCGGATATGGTCATTGAAAAGGCCAAACGGCTTGTCGAACATCAAAAGGACGTGGTTATTTTGCTCGATTCGATCACGCGTCTGGCGAGAGCTCATAACGCCGTCGTTCCGCCTTCGGGTAAGATTCTTTCGGGTGGTATTGATTCAAATGCTCTGCAGAGGCCGAAACGGTTTTTCGGTGCGGCCAGAAACATCGAAGAAGGCGGTTCGCTGACGATCATCGCGACGGCTTTGATCGATACGGGTTCGCGGATGGACGATGTGATCTTCGAGGAATTCAAAGGAACGGGTAACTCGGAAATCCATCTCGACCGCAAACTTTCCGACAAGCGGCTGTTTCCGGCAATTGATATTCAAAGAAGCGGAACCCGCAAGGAAGAACTTCTTATTGACAAGGAAGACCTTTCGAGAGTTTGGGTTATGCGTCGCGTTCTTAATCCGCTGTCATCGGTCGAGCAAATGGAAGTCGTTTTGGAAAGACTCGCAGTTGCAAAAACCAATGCGGATTTCCTCGCTTCGATGCAGAAATAAGAAAAGTAAAAAGTAAAAATAGAATGAAAGACAGAGTTTATCAGCTCTGTCTTTTTTGTTTATTTAAGCAAGTTCCTTCTGATATAATCCACAAAAAAATTGTTTTGGAGAAACATCATGAAAAAAACACTTGCGACTCTGATAGTGATAATTTTTTCAGCAAGTTTTTTGTTTGCTCAAGATGAAACACAAACATCGGAAAATTATTCAGAATCAAAATCTTATCGCCCGGACAGAACTCAGCCGACAAAATTTGTAAGAGGACAGAAGAAGAAAATAGGTAAAAAAAAGAAAGAAAAGCAACCTGATGTTGAAAAGATCATTGATGTAGAAAAAATCTCAAAGAAAAGTAATCGAAAACCGGTTCAAAATAATAAAGTGTTGATTCCGATTTCGGTTTATGATGAGCAAGGTGTGTTTGTAACTAACATAAATCAAACAGAAATTGAAGTATTTGAAAATGGAGCAAAGCAGGAGATAAAAAGTTTTGGAGATGAAAAAGATGCTCTCAATATAATTTTTCTTATAGATTTAAGCCCTTCAACCGAGTATTTGGTCAAAGATATCCAGAAGAGTCTGAAAAATTTTGTCGAAACTTCGGACAAGCGTTTTAACATTATTTTAACGGGCTTTGATGAAAATTTTAAGGTCTATTTTGACAAAAATGAAGGCCGGGAAAAATTGCTAAAAGCCATAAATAAGTTAAAGTTCGGAGCCGGCACATCGGTTTATGATGCTATCGGAAATTTACATTCCCGAGTTTTACAAAATCTAAATGGTCAAAGTATCGTAGTTTTCATTTCCGATGCGGTTGATACGACTTCAAAATCAATAAAATATGAAAAATCATTAGAAATTGCCGAAGAATCAAATGCTCAATTTTTAGGTATTTATATAAATAGTTATAAGGATTTTTCATCACTCAAACCCAGTATTAAGTTGCCAAGAGCAACTAGATCTTCATCAGGTATCGTTGATTTGATATTATCGAACCTCGGTCAAGGATCGGGAACATCTGAAGAAGAATATGCAATCGGTTATCAATATATCTATGAACTTACCGCCTCGACAGGCGGAGGAGTTTATGAAATCGGTACTGAAAAAAATGCTTTTGAAGCTGCTTTCAAAGACGTTCAAAATAAAATCAATCAACAAACATTTATTCATTATGAATCAAACTCGGACTTTGGCGGAAGAAAAGATATCAAAGTCAGAGTAACTCGTCCGAACTTGATTGTCAGAATCAGAGATAATTATTATCTGAATTAAAAAGAAATTTGTAGCAGACCATTAATAATAAACTTGCATCTCAGATACAAGTTTGCAAATCCGGAGTGTTTAATTCGATGAAAATTTTCTTTTCCGTTTTAGTTACAATACTTTTTTTTAATCTTATTCTGTTTGCTCAATCCGGCAGGCGGATTACTGAAAAACCCAAACCGACTCCGATCGTCAATCCGGAAGATACCTATTCGGAATCGCGTTCATATAAACCGCAGAGAATATATCCGCCGAATTATCGGGATGAAAATAAAACGGAAGATACCGTCCAGGTCGTCGAATCTGCCGACATGGAAGACGGCGAAGATGAGATTAAAATTGATGCAACACTCGTCACGATCCCGGTTTCGGTTTATGACCGCAACGGCATCTATATTCCGAATATCAAAAAAGAAGAGGTCAAGATTTTCGAGGACGGAAGAGAGCAGGAAATAGCGTACTTCAGAACTTCGGAAGAACCGTTTACGGTCGCACTTTTGATTGATACGAGTCCTTCGACCGAATACGAAATTGATGAGATCAGACGGGCGGCAAAGGCTTTTGTCGAACAGTTAAAACCGCAAGATAAAGTTTTGGTAATGGAATTTGACGGCGATCCGCAGGTTTTGACGGAAGCGACAAACGACCGCGACAAAATTTATAAAGCAATTGATAAAGCCGATTTCGGCAACGGCACATCGCTCTATGATGCGGTTGATTTTGCTTTGAACAAACGCCTGAACAAGATCGAAGGCCGCAAAGCGATCGTCTTATTCACGGACGGCGTTGATACCGTTTCAAGAAATAGCTTTTATTCGACGATGAAGGATGCCGAAGAATCAGAAACGATTATATTTCCGATCTACTACAACACATTTTTGAGCAATCAACGCAATAACGGCGGCGTTTTCGGTTCACCCTTTCCGGGCATCGGCGGACAAAACAGGGGCAACGGAACGAGTGCCGAAGAATATGCTCTCGGCAAAAAGTATCTGGAAGATCTGGCGGCTTCGACCGGCGGCAGAATTTTTCAGCCCGATAAGACACCGGGCGGTCTGCGGCGGGCTTTCGAGGGAATCGCGGAAGAACTCCGCCGGCAATATAACGTCGGTTACTATCCCGAAAAAGAAGGGAAGTTCGGACAGAGAAAGCAGATCAAAGTTCGTATCTACCGCCCCGATCTGATCGTCCGGGCAAGAGACAGCTATATTGTCGGAGCAAGTCAAAAAACAAATTCAAGCAAATAGATGATCGTAATTTTTTAATCAAAAAATGCCGCCGAAATTTGCATATAATTCGGCGGCATTTTTTTCTCTTCACAAATCCTTCAGAAAAAATTCAGAAAAAACTAAAGATTTTCAAATTCGGAATCAATAAAATGCTTCACGTTTGCAGACATAGATTTTTTTTCAGATTTTCTTCTCTGCAAATATTTAGCGTCTTGATTTATAAAAAAGAGACATATTTTTTAGCAATAATCATAGCTCGTAAACAATGGAGGTTTTATGACAGATTTAGGATTACAAGAAGTAAAAGAGTTCGATCAGGCGAAAGCCGAAGCTTTTGCCGAGGGACTTTTACAAACGATAAACAGCGGCGGTGTGACATTGATGATCAGCATCGGCCACCGTCTGGAAATTTTTGACAAACTGGCGGATCTGCCGCCTTCGACTTCGGCGGAGATCGCTGAAAATTTGAATTTGAATGAAAGATACGTTCGTGAATGGTTGGGTTCGATGGTAACCGGAAAGATCGTCGAATACGATGAAAATTCCGGCCGATACCATTTGCCCAAGGAACATTCGGCGTTTTTAACCCGTGCCGCCGTTCAGGATAATATGGCCTCGATGGCTCAGTTTATCCCTCTGCTCGGGGCGGTTGAAGACGACATTATAGAATGTTTCAAAAACGGCGGCGGACTCGATTATTCGTATTTTCCGCGATTTCACGAAGTTATGGCGGACGAAAGCGGTCAGACCGTTCTTCCGGCTTTGATTGATAAAATTCTGCCGCTGGTGGACGGAATCACCGAAAAACTCGAACGCGGCATAGACGTTCTGGATGTCGGTTGCGGTTCGGGAAGAGCCCTGATCTTGATGGCGAAAACTTTCCCGAACAGCAACTTTGTCGGCTTCGATTTTTCCGATGAAGCGATCACCCGGGCGAGACGCGAAGCGGAAGCGGCGAATCTGACGAACATCAGATTCGAGGTCAAAGACGTAGCCGTTTTAAATGGCGAATACAATTTTGATCTGATCACTGCTTTCGATGCGATTCACGATCAGGCCAAACCGGCCGAAGTTTTGCAGGGAATTTACAATACCCTCGGTAGCGGCGGAACATTTTTGATGCAGGACATCAAGGGCTCGAGCCATGTCCACAACAATCTGGAACACCCGATCGCACCTTTGATGTACACGATTTCCTGTCTGCATTGTATGACCGTTTCCTTAGCCCACGACGGCGACGGACTCGGAGCGATGTGGGGCGAAGAAAAAGCGGTCGAAATGCTGAACGAAGCGGGTTTTGCGGATGTCCGGATCAGTCAACTCGATCACGACATTTTGAACAATTATTACATTAATCAAAAAAAATGAGTTGTCTGAAACAGACCTGAAACAACTTATTACGACGCAATTGATTTATCTTTTGCGTCTTTTTTTATTTTTGTGTAAAGTTCAATCTAAAATTATGGCTTGGATAAAGACTCTAAAATTTGAAGAAGCTGACGAAAAACTTCAAAAAATAATGACGGATCTGCGGATGACCTATCCGAAAGAATACGCAACACCCGCTCCGACGGCAAGCACCATCAATGAATCCATCGTTGATTCGCATACGTTGATTCCCGATGCCCTGCATCACGCGTTTATGACCTTCAGCGTTCTGATGTCGCCGGAGCTCCCGCTGGAAAGACGCCAGCAGGAAATGATCGCCACGGTCGTCTCGGCAACGAATGATTGTTTTTACTGAGTGGAATCTCACGCAGAGTTTCTGCGTCGCGTAACTTTGGAAGACGATCTGATCGAGAAATTAAAAACGGACTACGAGAACGCACCGATCTCGGAAGCCGAACGGGTGATGTGCGATTATGTCATTCAATTGACGAAAGATGCCGTTAAAATTCATCCCGGCTATCACAAAAAACTGCGGGCGGCGGGATTTGACGACACGGCCATTTTGCAGATAACGCTCATCGCCTCGTGGTTT
>JBGTRS010000185.1:0-8159 GCA_041940665.1 Pyrinomonadaceae bacterium
CGTCACGCTGGTCCTGGTGGTGTTCGCGCTGGTGTTCATGGCCGGCCGAAGCGTCATCATCTGCCCCGTTAAAGATTTTATCTTCGCCCGGAGCATTTTCCCGGACACCGAGATGATCGAGATGAGCCGAAAGCAAAATGACTTCGGAAGAAAGTTTTGCGTCCGTGCCTTCGATCATTCCGACGGCGTTCCAGGTCTTGCGGGTTTGCGGGACGTTCAATTCTCCGCCGATCTCGATGTTTGTTCCGTCGGTGATCTTTGATAAGCCTTCGGCCGCTTCCTTGCTCAAAATTATAATAGCGGGTGAAGTTTCCGTCTTTCCCGAAATACTCGAAAACGAGGAGGGACGCGACGCAAAATTCTGCCAGCCGCGGCGAAACTGTGCGGTTTCTTCGATAAGGATCGCCGCCGCCTGACTGTCGGAAAAACGTCCGAAATTCTGCATCAATTTCTGCTCGTCCGCCTCGCTTGCGATGCGTATCAAATTGAACGCTCCGGCTTTCGGTTCATCATCCAGACCGATCTTATGTAAACCACCGCTCAACTTTGCACTGCTGATGCGAAATATAAGAAACTCCTTGCCGCTTTCCAAAACAACATCCGCACCGCCGGTTTGATAGGTCAATTTTGGCAATTCGCTAAATGTATTTCGCGTCGTTTCGATCGGTTGGAGAAAAGATTTCCTGCCCGCTTTGTCAACATCGCCCGCCGGTTTGAGGCCGAACTGCTTCATCAGCGAAGCGAAGTACTCCGCCGCGATCCATTCAAATTGAGTTCCGCTGCCGCGTCCCTGCAAAGCATCTCCGGCTAAAAATTCCATACTCGCTTCGACATTTTTTTGTTCGACCAAAGGAGTTTTTGCGGTTTGAGCCGAAGCAAAAGCGGAAATGCCGATAAAAAAGAGAATCAGTAAAAAGGATCTGTTTATAAATTTTATGTTCATTGTTTTCGGTAAATCAAAAGTTTCTAAACTATAAAAATCTCAGATTCCAAAATCAGAATAAACTTTGAAACCTGAGATATAAAAATCAGAAAAGCGGAATTTCCTTAAGGCTTGGAATAATTCGGAAAAGGTCCGTTTTTCGGTTTGACCTGCGGATTTTTCTTTAATAATTCCAAAGTTACTTCGACCGCTTTTTCGAGTTGCATATCGCGTCCCTGCCGCCACATTTTCGGGTCGAGATCAACTTCGATGTCGGGAGCAACGCCTTTGTTCTCGACATCGAATTCACCTTTGGCATTTCTGAAGGCAACTCTTGGTGCGGTTACGCCGCCGCCGTCAATCAGTTGCGGATAGGTGTAAATTCCGACCAGTCCGCCCCAGGTCGTTTTTCCGACGAGCGGCCCGATCTCCGCTTTGCGGAACAGCCACGGCAGAAGATCGCCGCCCGAACCGGCGTATTCATTGATGATCATCGTTTTCGGACCGTAGATCGAACCGACGGGCGTGGTGAAATCTTCGCCTTCGCGGGTTGACCAGTAATTCATCAAAGGCCTCGTCATATAGTTGATAAAATAATCAGCCGCCGTGCCGCCGCCGTTAAAACGTTCGTCAATGATCGCTCCTTTTTTGTCAATCTGAGCGAAATAGTAGCGGTTGAAATTCGTGTAGCCCGCTCCGCCCGTGTTCGGCAGATAGACATAACCGAGTTGACCGTTGCTCAAGGCGGAAACCTTGCGGCGGTTGCCCTCGATCCAATCGAGCCTTCGCAAAGCACTTTCGCTGGCTACGGGAACGACCGTCACCTGGCGGGCGTCACTGCCGTCGGGTTTGGAACCGATCCGCAAAACGATCTGTTTTCCGGCGGTTTGTTCAAAGAATTTATAAAAATTATCCTTTGCCGTAACTTCGCGGCCGTTGACGGCGATCAGATATTCGCCTTCTTTAACGTTCAAACCCGGTTGTGTCAGAGGTGCCTGCAACTGCGGATTCCAATTTTCGCCGTTGTAAATCTTGGCAAACTGATACCGTCCGTTGGCAATGCGGTAATCCGCCCCGAGAAGGCCGCCCGAATACTGCGGCGGATTCGGCGTATCGCCGCCGCCCGAATTGTGATGTCCGACCGTTAAATTTCCGAGCATTTCCTGAAACAGATAATTCAGATCGGCACGGCTGACGATTCCTGCAAGATAGGGCTTGTATTTTGCTTCGAGCGTTTTCAAATTCATTCCGTGAAAGGTCGGATCGTAAAAGAAATCTCTCTGAATCCGCCAGGCCTCCTTGTACATCTGCTCCCATTCCTCACGCGGTTCGACATAAACTTCCATTTCACCGACATTCAGAACACCTTCGCCCGGTTTCATCGGGCGGACGGTCGAAGCGATCGTAAAGCGTCCCGGAAATTGTCCGTAGAGCATCTGTTGCCCCGAAGCGGAAACGGCAAACGCCGTAACATTTTCAAGAATTTTCGTCGCTTTGCGTTCTTTCAGATCGAATTTATGAACGTTGACGCCGACATTCGGAGCGGCCTCCGTGCCGGTCGAAGGAACGGCTTCAAACAGAAAAAACGTGCCGGGCAAACCCGTTACTAAACCCTGATAATTTCTGGCGGCGAGCGGCAGAGAAATTATTCGCTGGTCAATCCCTTCAAAATCAATTTTTATGTCTTTCGATTTTTCCGCCGGTTTTTCCTTATTTTCCGGTGTCGGTGGGGTGGCGGCAGGTTTTACTTCTTCCTCGTCCGATTCGGGCGAAAGCGGCGAAGGTTCTTTGTCATCGAGCACGATCGCATAGACGCTTCGCGTGACCTGAAACGGAAAACTCGACATATCGAGCCAGCCGGTCGTCGGCCCCGCATCGGTGCTGGCGGTAAAATAGATGTATTTACCGCTCCGGTCGAAAGCCGCCGTCCGGGCATCGCTCAAGCCGTCCGTGATCTGCGTTGCTTTGCCCGTTTCGAGCGAATAGACAAAGACCGCTCCGAGTCTGTTTTTCAGCTGTTTGGTATAGACTATCCATTTGCCGTCGGGCGACCAGTTCGGATTCAAGGTTGGAAAAGGATTTTCATAAGTGTTCGTATCAACCTTCGTCAATTTGCCGCTTTCGATGTCGAGATAAAGCACATTCAGACGCTTATCGGTAAAAAGTATCTTTTTGCTGTCGGCCGAAAACTGCGGCGAATAAAAATAGGATGAAGGATTGCCGAGACTTATCTTTTTGACCTCGCCCATTCCGCTTTGATCCCGCAGATGCAGAGCGTATTCGCCGGATTCATCGGAAAAATAGGCGATCCATTTGCCGTCGGGCGACCACGCCGGATCGCGTTCGGCAACGCCGGAAGTGTTCGTTAAGTTTCTCGCGTTGCCTTTATCCGCCGGAACGGTCAGAATCTCGCCGCGGGCTTCAAAGACCGCTCTCGCTCCGTTCGGCGAAACGGCGACGTTCAAGACATTTCTCGCCACCTTTTCATACCGCGGCCGGACTTCGGGAAAATCCCCCGTCAAGGTTATGTTTACTTCGCTCGTTTTGCCCGTTCGGGTGTCGAAAATATTGATCGCACCGAATTGTTCATAGACGATCGAACCGTCCGTGCCTTCGGTTGCCGATTTGAGATCCAGACCGCGGTTGTTTATCTCTTCCTTGACCTGTTTGGAGCGGACGTCAAAAGAATAGAGCGTGACGTTGCGGCCGTTGCGGTCGGAGAGAAAATAGATCTTGTCGCCGATCCACATCGGCGTAAAATCGTTGGAATTCTGACGCGGGATTTCCGTGACGCTCGAGTCGCTCAAATTGCCGATCCAGATCTTCGTCGTCCGGCCGCCGCGATACATCTTCCATTGATTGAACGCCGGAGCCAGCGGCATATAGGCGATCTTCGAACCGTCGGGCGAAAAATCCGCCGAACCGCCCGCCAGAGGGAACGGCAGTTCTTCGGGCAAACCTTCGCCGCTCGCGGAAATTTTATACATCATCGGCAGAGGCATCCCTGAATTTCTGCCGGAGAGAAAAACGACTGATTTTCCGTCATTCGTCCAACCGATCACACCGTCAGAATTCGGATGATAGGTGATCCGCCGCGGCACGCCGCCGTTTGCACTCATCACGAACACATCCGTGTTGCCGTCATATTGTCCCGTAAAAGCGATCCAATTGCCGTCGGGCGAAAATTGCGGACCGGTTTCCGTTCCCGTGCCGCTCGTCAGACGAACCGCCGAACCGCCGGAACGCGGAACTTTCCAGAGATCACCGCCGAATGAAAAAACAATGTGACTACTGTTCATTGTCGGCTGACGAAAAAGCATCGGCTTTTCGCTTTGGGCAAAAATATTCCCGGTGCCGATCAGTAAAATGGCAAAAATACTCAAGACGAAAAATCTCATCGAATCTTCTCCTCTATTCTTTATAACTTGTGTTTGAAATTCAGGCTTGCTTCAAACTTAAAACACTTTAGCGTTTCAAATCAAATTTATTTGGAAAGTTTATACGGTATTTCTGAAAAAAAAGTTTTCGGATGAGAATTATATGAATAAGAAATTCATTGTAACGAGAAATGTAGGGGCAGTGGCTTGTCCCTGCCCCCACGAGGTTTTCGCTGTTTTTAGATAATCTAAAACTCGAATTCGATTTCCAATTCGATCCGGCGATTTCCGGCTGACGAACCGCCGCCCCGCCCGAAACCGAAGCCGCCGGCGGTTGAAAGCGATTGCCCGAAAAACGGCGAACTCAGGTTTCCGACCGGCGAACTCAAATTCGTCCGGTTAAAAAGATTGCGGGCCGTGATCGTAAATTCCAGAGAATAACGGCTGTCGCTGTTTCGACCGCCGCCGCGACCTCTTCCGCCGCCGAAAGGTCCGCCGAACCGTCCGCCGCGTCTTCTTCCGCCGCCGCCGGCGGAATTGTCATCGCCGCCGCCTCTCGTACCGAATTCAAAAGCCTTACTCGCCCGTAGATTGACGATAAAAAATTCCGGCCCCGTGCCGTAGTTTCGCGGAATCGTTAAGTTCGGATCGGAAATTCCCGATTGATCGCAAAATCCCGTATTCAACCCGAGTTCATTGCAACGGGTGAATAATTGGGCAAAGGTCGGCCGCTCCGTAAAGAGCGTGTCGCCGTTGGCATCAACGCCGTTGGTGATATTAAACGGCGACCCCGAACGGAAAATGATGAACGGTCTTAAACGGAATCCGAACGGTGCGTCGTAGCTTCCGCCGACGACAAAACGATGCCGCGAGTCGAGAGCGGAACGCCCGTATTCGCCGTCAAGATCGTATTGATTGACCGGAAATGTTCCCGCTCCGTCCGTATCGCTTTTGGCGTAGTTCAACGAATAATTTCCGAAGATCGAAAATGCACTAAAGCGTGTCCGCAAGTTCAGGATCATCTGATTCTGACTGAATTTTCCGGTTGATTCGTATTGAAAGATATTGCCTTGGTCGGGCATCGGACGGACGCCGTTGACGGGGGCGTTGATGTTTCTCGAACGCAGAAGGCGATTTGTTCGAGCGTTGAGATAAGTTGCCGAAAACGTCGTATTAAAGGGAAGTTGCCGTTCGACGCTGAACGCAAATTGCGAGGTGTAGGGCGTTTTCAGATCGGGCGAGACGGTGCGGGTCGCCTGCGGTTGGGCAAACGCCGTCAACTGGTCAACCGTCGGAACATTGGAAACACCGTCCAGAGTAAAGACGACATCATCCAGAATATCCGGGTCTTCGACGATAAATCTCTGCTGATTGACGCCGTTAAAACGCACCGCTTGCAAACTCAGGTTTTCGCTGAAACGGTCATAGAAAATCCCGAAACCGCCGCGGAAAACCGTTTTTGCGTTGCCGCTTTTGGCTCCCGGAGCGTAAGCGAAACCGATCCGCGGAGCGAGATTGAAATCGCTCGAAATGTTCGTCTGATTCTCATACCGCAAGCCGAACGAAAGCGTCAGTTCGGGATTCACACGCCAATCTTCCTGAGCGAAAATTCCGTAATCCGTCTGCGAAATTCCGGCGAGCGGTTCGCCCCCCGCGATCGAAAACTGGGTCGGGACGGCATTGCCCAAGATCGCTTCGCGGTATTGATCGAGACTTGTAAACGTAAAAGTTCCGGCAAAATTGTTCGGCGAAGAATCAAGCAGTTTGGTGTGGCGGATCAAAGCACCGACCTTCACGGTATGTCTGCCTAGAAGAAAGGTCGTGTAGTTTTGAAATTCGTAAAAATCTTCGTTGGAAAACGCCAGACCGACATTTGCACCGCCGCCCGTGAACGCGTCAAGGACGCGAATTGTCGGCGTATTTTCACCCGTGCCTTCTTCCGAACTGCGTCGGCGGATGTATTGAAAGCGGGTTTCATTGACGGTCTGGGCGTTGAGAACGGCAGTTTCCGTCAGACGCAAAGCGTGTTCGGTGTCAAAGGTCGAAAAAGCCCGTGACGGCAGATCAAAACCGCCGAGTCCGGCATTATCTCGTTCCTCGCGTTCAAAACTGTAACGGGCTATGAGCGTATTGTTTTCGTTTATCTGAAAATCAAATCTCGGATCGAACTCGATCTCCTTTGAAGGCGTCGGAACGGAAAACTGCAGTTGAGTCGGATTAAGATTCTGATCGAGCGTCAAGGCATTGATAAATGCGTTATTATCGGTGTCTTCCTTTTCAAAATTGACAAAAAATGATGCCTGGTTTTTGATGATCGGACCGCCGAGCTGGAATTCAAATTCGCGTCTTTGAAACGCCGGACGGTTCGATACGAACGGATTCCGCGAGTTGAAGGATTCGTCTTCAAACTCGAACTCGGCCGAACCGCGAAATCTGTCCGAGCCGGGTTTGGTCAAAATTTCGATGCGTCCGTAACCTAAACGGTCGTATTCGGACGAAAAAGGATTTGAATTGATGCGGATCTCGCGGATCGTATCCCGCGGCGGAAGCCCGCCGCCCGAAAAACCGTCTATGTAAATTCCGCCGCCGTTCGGTCCCGCCGAAGGTCCGGCCAGAGCCTGCAGAGCCGCTTCCAGATCTTCCTCATCATCGGGCAGAGCCTCGATGTCATCTTCTCTTAGAACGATCGCTCCGGCGTTTGCTTCCGGCGAGGTGCTGACCGTATTTTCGTCGGCGACATCAACTTGCGTTTCAAAAACCTCGACATCGAGAGTAATTTCGAGCGATTCCGCTCTGTCGGAAACGACCCGCACCCCCGTATTTTCGTAAGCCGCAAATCCTGTGTTTTCAGCCCGAACGGTATAAACTCCAATCGGCAAATTATTAAAAACAAACTCGCCCCGTTCATTTGTCTGAACCGTCCGGGTCAATCCCTCGCCGTTTGAAACCGTAATGGTTGCACCGACAATAATCGCTCCGGCCACATCTTTGACCTGTCCGCGTAAAGTGCCGTCAGCCGCTTGTCCAAACGAGACGATCGAAAATAAAACCAATAAAAAAGCCGTAATTGTATATCTTTTCATAAAAAAATCCCCCTTATTCTATAAACCTCAAAAGATGCAAACCGCCAAACAAACGCAATGCAAAATTTATTCTTAAATATATAGATTAGTGCATTTATGAAAAAATGTTGAAAAAAGCCCTGTAAAGATTTGTAAAGAAGGGTGTGATGCAAGTTTTTTAGACCTGAGAAAACGGCTTTATAAAGTGCCGTTTATGGTTTTTATATATTCAGAGTTTGGAGTTCAGAGTTTGAATACATCACTAGAAAACAAACCCTGAACCCTTTTTTGTTTGACTTAATTTTTAAGCGAAGCCATATCAATGACAAAACGGTATTTGACGTCGCTTTTTTCCATCCGTTCGTAGGCTTCATTGATCTGATCGGCTTCGATCACTTCAATATCGGCGGTGATGTTGTGTTCGCCGCAGAAATCGAGCATTTCCTGCGTTTCGGCAAGGCTTCCGATGGGCGAACCCGACAAGCTTTTGCGGCCGAAAATAAGTCCGAAGGCGGCGACCGGCAGAGGCTTTTCCGGTGCTCCGACGAGCGTTAAGTTGCCGTCGCGTTTAAGGAGAGCGATGTATGCGTTGATGTCGTGTTCGGCGGAAACGGCGTCGAGAATGAAATCGAATGTCCCCGCGTGTTTCTGCATTTCCTCTTTATTTTTTGAGATAACGACCGTCTCCGCACCGAGTCTTTTCGCGTCTTCGACCTTCGAGGGCGAAGTTGTAAAAACTACTACTTCCGCTCCGAGGGCGTGGGCAAATTTGACGCCCATATGTCCCAAACCGCCCAA
>JBGTRS010000186.1:0-8144 GCA_041940665.1 Pyrinomonadaceae bacterium
AAGGCCGATTTTTTAAACTTAGAAAGTAAATTAAGAACCCAATGTGAGCTTTTCCATTGCGGCAGTGATTTCTTCAACACAAACACCATAGTACGATCATCCGAAATCCTGGAATCCGATCTCGATCAATTTTCATTTTTACAAAATCCTCTGGAAATTCGCCCGGGCAACGCCTTTCTGGTGGGATAAAATTCGCATCTGGTTTATGCCCGCGGGTTGGCGGCCACGCGGCGTTCCCGAAAAAGAATTCGTCGAAATAACGCAGGAAAATCAAATCCGTTTTCGCCCGCCGATGTTTGCCAACGCGAAATTTTATCTCGTTTTGCAAAGCGTTTTGGGAATACTTCTGATGATGGGCGTGATCTCGAATCTCTACGGCTGGAGCGTCACGGCAAAATGGGCGGGAGCGTTTCTCTTGTGGTGGAAAATAATAAACTGGAGCGGAATTCTCGAAGCAAAGAAATGGCTCTGGAGTTCGGAACTTCTCAGGATTCCCGTCACGACCTTTGCCGCTTTAACTTTCAGCGGAATCTATGAACCGTCGGCTTTGATGTTCGCCATTATCGCCGTCTCGCTATTTAGCGTCCTGTGGACGATCTGGTTTTTCCGCCCCGATTCGCCGACACTTGCAACCGCTTAAATTTTCATTCAATTTGTTATGGATAATATGTAATTGTTCTATATTCCTCAGCAACCGGAATTATGATTTCTTTATCATTTTCCATCTTTACCTTTGAAAGTGTTCTTTGTGTCCAATTTCCTGACTTATCAAAAGATTTGTATTTATAGACGTAGATGGTATCATTACTTCCATCAGGCTGCCAAACGGCATAAGAAATCAATCTGACCTCATTACCTTGGTCATCAAAATTTCTCAAAAATTTCTGATTCAATTTCCCGTTATCTGAATAAGCAAATTCTTCCATCTGCTTTTCGCTGTAGTAATAAACATAACGCATTCCATTTATGCCTGTATTGTAAATCATCTGCATCTCAGATAGTTTGTTATCAATATATTTGTATTTATATTTATATTCATAACGAGGATCAGGTTTAGGCAGTTCTTCAGTTTTCGGTTCTTCAGTTCTTACAAGTATCATCCTTTTTTCACAATAAATGCAGTTTGATTTGCTTGCCCTTTCTCTATCAATATAACCATATACAGTTACTTGAAATGGTTCTCCTCTAGTAAAATAAATTCGTTTGAGAAAATATCCTTTTTTGTCGAAATCCATAATTTGAAAAAATTTTCTATCATAAGGCTTCCCTTCTTCTGATATACTTGCACTTTCTTCAATGACTTTCTTTACTTTCCCTTTTAAGTTTTCATCTTGGACATCAGTTTTGAGTTTATAAGCAACAGGCGTTTGTGGCAGTGACTCAGGGGTTCCCTCTTTAATTTTCTTTTGAAAATCCAAACTTAGTTTCGTTTGAGCGTTAATAACCGTAAAAGATAAAAAGAAAAGTAAGATCGTGGTTGTGGAAATTTTAAAATTTGTCATATCTTTTTATACCTCATTCGTTGTAATTGGAAATTAGAGCAGAATTATTCGTACAAAACATTTTTTTTTCTTAATCTCTCGTCAGATAGAATTTTCGGACTCTTTCCGCCAGATCGATCCGGCCCCAGAGTTCGGAGATGAACATTTTGAAATCGGAAAGACCGATCCAGTATTTATCGCCGATCTTTTCATTTTTATTGACCGGATGGACGACCGTAATGGCGAGAATTCCGCTTAAAAGAGTGTTCGGGACGAACAAGCGTTCGCCGTTTACTTCAAAATAATTTTCGCCGAAGAGTTTGATGTCGAACGGCATCCGCTCGTTTCGTAAAGTGTAAGTTAATAAATAAACGACGATCTCTTTGAGAGTGTAACTCCGCCGCGGATTCATCGAGATTTCCTTGATGACGAACTGGACATCGAGATACGGCGATGAGATGACGGGAAAACCGATAAAGAAAAGCAAGTCCCAATGTTCCTCAATAAAACTTTTGTAGTCAAAAAGCGTCAATTCTTCTTTTTCGTAAGCCTTTTTGATGGTTTCCTGAAAGGCGACACACGCCGTCGCAAAAGAATTTTCAAAATGTCCGCGTTCCATCAGATCAATGGATTCCTGAACAATCTCACCGACTTTTTTCATAGTTTTTCCCGTTTTCAAATAATAGAATTTCAAAAGTATAACTCAATTTTCCTAAAGCCCAAATTTTTCTGTATAATTTCTGCCATATGCGATTCGTATTCTCACGCAGATTCTATATTTTGCTGGCGTTGGGCTTGATTCCGCTCTCGCTTTCGTGGAATTTGCCCGCTCTGCGCTATCTCGTTTTGGCTTACGATCTTTTGCTGATCGCCGGCGCTTTTCTGGATTATTTCATCAGCCGCAAACTTCCCGCCGATTTCAAGATCACCCGCGAATTCTCCAAACGCTTTGCCATCGGCGATGAAACTATCGTCAATCTGCGGGTGGAAAACAATTCCGAAAGGGATCTTTACATCAAACTCAAAGACGAATTTCCGCCGGAAATGCTTCTTAATGAAAAACGCGAGGCGGAATTTTGGGCGGAAGCTCAAACCGTCAGCGATTTTTATTACGGTCTGACGCCGCCGAAACGCGGGAAATATGAATTCGGCAGAACGGCTGTCCGTTGGTATTCAAAACTCGGACTCGTCTGGTGTCAGACGGAATCAAACGAAGCCGAAACGGTCAAAGTTTATCCGAATATGCGGCGGGCAAGAGAAATGGAATTAAAAGCTCTCGGGGCAAATAATTTCCTCGCCGTGCAGAGAAAATCCGTCCGCCGCGGCGAAGGACGTGAGTTTGAATCAATGCGTGATTACGTTCGCGGCGATGAACTTCGGCATATTTCGTGGACGACAACCGCCAAGCGTTCAAAACTGACGACCCGCCAATATCAGATCGAACGCGATCAGACGATCATAATCGCCCTCGACGCCGGACGCCTGATGACGGGGAGAATTGACGACGAAACAAAATTCGACACGGCGATTCACGCATCTTTGGCTTTGATGTCGGCGGCGGCAAAAGGCGGCGACAACTGCGGCTTGGTCGTTTTCGGACGCCACATCAAAAAATTTCTGCCGCCGAAAAAAGGTTTGGCACAAATGGAAGGCGTGCTCGAAGCATTGCACGACCTCGAACCGGAACTGATCGAGCCGTCCTACAAACGGGCGTTTCAATATATTTCCGCGAACAGCAAAAAGCGTGCGTTCGTCGTCATCTTAACCGATCTGGTTGACAAGGATTCTTCCAAAGAATTGATCAACTCCTTGAAATTACTGCGTCCGCGACATCTTCCGCTCGTCGTCACCATCGGCGACCGCGATCTGAACGCAACCGTCAGCGAAGTTCCGAACAACATCAATGAAGTCTTTACGCAATCAGCCGCCGAAGAAATAATTTTGCAGAGAGAAGCCGCCCTCCGACAGGTCGAAATCCTCGGCGGTCTGGCTCTGGATGTAACGACGCAGACGCTCGCCCCGCAACTTCTGGAAACTTATTTGCGTGTGAAGGAACGCGGACTGCTCTAAAAAGAATAACTTTTCTGCAAATACATATGAAATTCAATGTTTTAATTTTCCGAAAAGATTTTTGAACTTACATTTGACCAAAAGCGTAATATGGTCAAATTCAAGAAATTGGAGATATTATGAGAAAATTAACTAATTTGAAAATAATACTGTTTATTTTAACTTCGGCAGCCGCGGGGTTTGGACAAACGGAAAATCCGGCGGAAAAGCGGGCCAAGGAATTGGTGCAAATAATAAACTCGGGAAATCGGGCTCAGTTTCAGGAATATGTCAAAACAAATTTTGCTGATGAGATGCAGAAAATACCGATGGATCGTCATCTGAATTTTTTCTCTTCCGTCTATGACAATTCACGTGGGTATGAGATCAAAGGCATTCAGGAATCCAAACCCGATCAGGCCACTTTGCTTATCAAAAATAAATTGACCGGCGAATGGGATGCTTTGGCCGTCACGGTGGAAGAAGAATCGCCGAACCGCATCAAAGGCATCGGTTTCAGATCGCCGAAGCCGCCGGAAGGCAGAGCCGCCCAACTTTCTAAAAAAGAGATCGCCCGCGAGATGGATGCATTTTTGAAAAAACTTGCGGCCGCAGATGTTTTTTCGGGAACGGTTCTTTTGGCGAAAGATGGTGTTCCTGTTTATAAAGCGGCTTTCGGAATGGCTAATAGAGATTTTGCGGTCGCCAATAAAATTGACACAAAACTCAATCTCGGTTCGATGAACAAGATGTTTACAACCACCGCCATCGCTCAATTGGTCGAAAAAGGCAAGCTGTCCTTTGATGACCCTTTATCAAAATTCATCCCCGATTTTCCCGATGAAGACTCGGCTAAAAAAATCAAGATCAAGCATTTATTAACTCATACGGCCGGACTCGGCGGATATTTCAGCGAAAGATGGGATAAAACCTCGCGTGCCGAATTCCGCACGGTGGACGATATGATGAAGATGGTCAAAGAAGACGAGAAACTTCTTTTTGAACCCGGCACCAAATGGCGATACAGCAATACCGGGATGCTCGTACTCGGAAAAATAATTGAGATCGTCTCGGGACAGAACTATTTCCATTATGTCCGTGAAAATATCTATAAACCTGCCGGAATGACAAATACGGGCTGCTACGAACTCGATAAAGTGAACGAAAATTTAGCTGTCGGCTACGACAAGAATTACACGGACGACGGCATTACTTTTCGCAACAATATCTTTATGCACGTAATGCGCGGCGGACCGCAGGGCGGCTGCTTTTCAACCGTTGAAGACCTTCTGAAATTCTCTCAGACGTTGCAATCGAATAAATTGGTCGGGGCCGAATACGTCAAACTGCTGACGACGGCCAAACCCGAGCTCAATTCGCCGAATTACGGCTACGGTTTTCAGGTCAATTCCGACAAGAAAAGCTTCGGCCATGGGGGCGGTTTCCCGGGGATCAGTTCAAATCTGGAGATCTTTCCCGAATCCGGCTGGACGGCGATCGTGATGTCCAATTACAGCCGCGGCAGCCAACCCGTCATCCAAAAAATGCGGAGTTTGATCGAAACCGCTTCGATTGCCGGAAAATAAAATCTCGTTTTTTAGAAATTTTTTAAGAAAGCACGTTGCCTATTATCAAGCGTGCTTTTTTTATGATTTTCGAAACATTTCCTATATAATTTTTCAGGATGAAAATGAGTTTAGAAAATTTGGAGAATCTCGGTTTCGACGTTTGGTTTCAAAACGAAGCGGACGAATCAAAATCAGAAGATTTTAAGATCGCCAGAGTTACATCCGTTCATAAAGAAAGCTACACGATCACCGACGGCGAGCATGAAATTTACGCGGAAGTTACGGGAAAGCTGATGTATTCGGCGGAGTCTTCCCTGGATTTTCCGACGGTCGGAGATTTTTGTTATGTACAGATTCTTGATAAGGATTTGGCGATAATACACGAAGTTTTTCCGCGAAAATCAATTTTAAAACGCAAGACGGCAGGCAAAAAGGTCGAGTTTCAGGCGATCGGGGCGAATATAGATTTTGCATTTATCGTCCAATCCTTAAACGCCGACTTTAATTTACGCCGCCTGGAACGCTATCTCGTCATGGTTCGGGAAGGAAATATCACCCCTGTTTTTCTTTTGAGCAAAAGCGATCTTTTAACGGAATCGGAAATTGCCCAAAAGACGAATGAAATCTACCGCGAAGTAGAAGACGCGAAAGTTTTTGCATTCAGCAATGAAACCAAAGCCGGTTTGGCTGAAATAAAAGATTTTTTGACCAGCGGCAAAACCTTCTGTTTGCTCGGTTCTTCGGGTGTCGGCAAAACTTCTCTGTTAAACAATCTCGTCGGAAAAGATGTTTTTGCAACAAAGGAAATCCGCGAAAAAGACGACAAAGGCCGACACGCAACGACGCATCGGCAACTGTTAAAACTTGAAAACGGTGCATTGATAATTGATACGCCCGGAATGCGTGAACTCGGAAACATCGGCGTCGAAGCCGGACTCGAAGAAGTTTTTGAAGATATTGCGGAACTCGAAACGCTCTGCAAATTCAGAGACTGCACGCACACGCAGGAAACGGGCTGTGCGGTTTTGGAAGCTCTCGACGCAGGAAGTTTGAGCGAAGAACGTTTTCAAAATTATATCAAGATGCAAAAAGAATCCGAGCATTACGAGATGTCCTATCTGGAAAAACGCAAGAAATTCAAGGCTCAGGGAAAATTATATAAATCCATCCAAGAACACAAACGAAAAACAAAAGGTCAATGAAAGCTAAATCAAACAAAATTATTATATTCTTTCTAATAGTTGGATTTTCAATTCCGCTAATTATAATCGGCAAACTGCTTTATAACCATTATTCATTTGTCAATGATGAAGGTTTAAGAACTCAATTAATTGAAAAGATCAGCAAAGCAGAAAATGTTTCCCCTAAAGATGTCGTAATTATGGAGCTAGGATATTACCACAAAGAAAGAAATAGCTGGGTTTGGGTTTATTATAATGTGAATAATGGTGAGCAAAAAGAACGGCATTTTACATACACACAATCTGTTAATGGTGAAATAAATCTGGGTGAATAAGGTTACTAGTCCCTCTTTATATAAATTTATGGGTTGATGATTATTCTTTTATAATCATTGAACTATCAAATGAAGATAATTCATACGCCTAACCTTGCAAATTTGATTGTTGTTGGAAATCAGGATAAAAAGTAATATGTAAATAATGGAAAGCGTTCTTTTAGCTCTATTATTAATTGGAATAATCTCACTTTTGTTATTTGTGCTAACAAGAAGTTATGACAATGATATAATTTATACAGATGAAGAACTAGCAAAAAACCCACCAAAATCACACTGGAACTTTTTTGACCAGCACAAACATTTTTTCGGATTTTCTCGCAAGAAAAAGGAAAAAGTTGAAAAAATTCCTAACCGTGAAATCTTAAAAGTCCTGCTCGGTCTGGATGATAAAAGACTGGATAAACTGCTCGAACTTTACAAACAGGAATTCGGCAAGGGTGCGGCGAGATATGCCCGCCGGACTTACCGGAAATGGGAATCGGGTGAAGTCCGACCGATCCGGCAGACGTTTGAAAGATTTTTGCTGCATCTGCCGGAAGTTATGAGTTTTGATATGAAATGCGAACTTCTGCGGCGTTTGATGGAAGAGTACTGCAAAAAAGACAGTTATAACCTGACAGTTTATACGGACGATTGGGAGGAAACTTTAGAACCTCTTGTTCGGAAAGTTATTGACAAGCCGTATAATACAAACTTGCCGAAACAGATCGAAGACCGTTTGAAATGGCTGGCTCATGACGATATGCAGGCGGCGGAAAGAATTCTAAAACAGTCGCAGGTCGAAGAAGGCAAAATTGCCGTTTCGATGCTCAGAGAAGAATTCGCCAACATCGAACATCTCTTGGAAAATACCAAAGGCCGACGCCGCAAGGTTAAACATAAATTGAAATTTCCGTATGGTATTATTAATCTGGAAATCAGGAAAAGGTAATTTCAAGTAAAAAGTAAAAAGGTAAAAGTAAAAATGTCCGATGATGAAAAAATTGAATTAGTGCCGAAAAAGCAGACGCTTTTTCCTTTAACGCCGGAAGATATTGTTGATAACGCTCTGCAGAATCTGGACGAAAAACAAGCACGCGAAGTTACGCAGAAAGCGGCGGATGAGGTCGTCCAGATCGCAGTCGAAAAACGGCGGGCGGAATATCGCTCGAATGCCGCCCGCGAAGAGATGCGGAATGTCGTTGAAAATGCCAACATCTTAGACCAACGCGGCGGCGAATATAAGATCAACAGCACATTTGAAACCGCTTCCGGCACGACGAGCGTCGAAATTCAGAATGCCAAAAAAGATTCTTCCGCGACAATTGTTTTAGCCGTCGTTGGTCTGTCGGTGTTGGTTGTGGTCCTTTTGTTTTTATTTTTGAGATAACGAATGAAATTAAAAGACTTGAGCGAAGAGGATTTTCGCCGATATTTGGAACAAGCCATCACGGATTACGCCGCCGACAAGATCAAAGCCGGAAATTTTCCGCCCGAAAACGCCATCGAACTTTCACGAAAAGGTTATGAAGAATTATTGCCGGAAGG
>JBGTRS010000187.1:0-8142 GCA_041940665.1 Pyrinomonadaceae bacterium
GCTCGATCTCCTGTAAAAGCGTTTTCGATTGGATTTCCTGCGATAAAAGTTTGCGTTCGACCTGGACGATAAATGATTGCAGATCAACCGCTTCGCCTTCTTTTTCGGCTAGATTTTTCCGCGTTTTCTGAACGGCTTTTTCCAGTTTTTCAATTTCTTTGGCGGATCGCTTTGAACTTTTTTCGAGCTCCCGCAATTCGCGTTTGAAGGCGAGAAGCGATGTGTTCTTCTCGTCCGTATTGATCTTCCCGCTGACAAAAAGTTTCCCGCCGATAACCAGATCGCCGTCCAAAGTTACGATAATATCTTGGCCTTTTGCTTTTTCGATATTTTCAACCACCTTCGCCGACATTTCACGCGGAAAAACTTCTTTCAAAGTATCAGTAAAAGCTTCGGAAATTCCGAGATACTCGGAAATTGAATTTTTATTGCCCTTTGATTTTTTGTCACTTTGCGTTTTTGCGTTAAAAACCAGCACCGGAATTCGCCCCATCCCGTTTTCATTCAGATATTTAATCGTCTTTTTCGCATCCTTTTCGGTTTTGACGAGAATCGTCTGCAGAAAACCGCCGAACAGGTTTTCAACCGCCAGTTCCGCTTTTTCGTCAGTCTCGAATTTATCCGCCAGAGTTCCCTGAAACTCGACGCCGATCTTCTTTTGTTCGGCAAAAAGTTTCTGAACGCTCGGAGCGTAAACGGCACGTTTTTCATCAAGTTCTTCCAAAGTTTCGAGCCGGTGTTTGTGCCGCGAAAATTCCCTGTTTAAGTTTCTGAGATTCTCTTCTTCTTTTTCTAAGGTTTCGCGTATGGCGGCGGACTTTTGCAGGATTTCCTGTTTTTCTCTATGAAGTTTTTCGAGTTTTGTTTTTTCCGTCGTTAAATCTTTTTCGAGTGTTTCAAATTCCTTTTTCCGTTCTGTAAGCGTTTCTTCGGCACGCTCGCCCTCGCGTTGCAGGCCCTCGATCCGTTCCGTCAATCTTTCGAGATTGTTTTCAAATTGCCGCTCGATTTCCGCGAGCCGTTCGACCGCCGCCGTATGCTGTAACTGCTCGCTTCGTTCGGCTTCGAGTTCATTTTCGATCTTTCTCAGATCATCGAGTTTGCTTCGATAAATATCTTCCGCTTCCCGCAATTTCGCTTTTTCGATCCCGGCCTGTTTGCGTTCTTTTTCTTCCGATTTTTCAAGCCGTTTTATCTCATTTTCAAGCAGACGAATTCTTTCCGTCGTAACCTTTATCTCGCCCTTTAACCCCGCCGAACGCGACCTTAAATCTTCGATCTGCTCTTCCTGATAGCGTTGCTCGCGTTCCGCCCGGTCGCGGCGGAGGGCGTTTTCGGCGTGTTTCGCCCGGACTTCGGTCAACTCTTCTTCGGCAATGCGGGCCGTGTGAGTCGCTTTGCGAAAGGCTTCATCCTTTTCCGCAACTTGTTCAAACAAATCCCGCTCGATTTTGGTCGCTTTGGCGAGTTCCTCATCCAAAACCTCGACGGCTTCCGTCAGATTACTTCCTTCCGCCGCATAAGTCTGCCGCAAAAGACCGCGAAATTCTTCCCGCAGAACTTTATAACGCCGTGTTTTATTGGCCTGTCTTTGCAGACTTCGCGTTTGTTTTTCGATCTCGGCAACGATGTCCGTGATGCGGCTCAAGTTCGTTTTGGCGGATTCAAGGCGGGATTCGGCAGCCCGCTGGCGGGTGCGGAATTTGGAAATTCCGGCGGCTTCCTCGATGAGGCTTCTTCGGTCCGAGGGTTTTGAAGAGAGGATCTGGCCGATGCGTCCCTGTTCGATGATCGCGTAGTGAGCTCCCGACAGCCCCGTTCCGGCAAAAAGGTCCTGAATATCCCGCAGTCGGCACGGTTTATCGTTCAATAGATACTCGCTTTCCCCCGATAGATATAGTCTTCGGGCAACCGATACGGCTTCGCCCGGAGCAAAATCCAGAGCGAAATTCCGCGGCCGCCAGCGTCTTTTTGCCTTTGTTTTGGTCTGGACAGTTTGAGCCGAACCGACCTGAGCCGCCTGAACTTTTTCGGTTTCTTCTTCAGCGTCTTCCGTTTCGACGATTTCGCCCTGAACGAGATTTTCATCTTCTTCCGCTTCCAGATGTTCGGCCTCGATCTCATCAACATCAACCGCCGATTCATCAAAACGTCCGAGTTTTTCGTCTATATCTTCGAGTTCGTTTTCTTCCGAAGCATATTCCGTTTCATCTCGAACAAGATGAAGTACGACTTCCGCCATGCCGCTCGGATTTCGTTTGTTCGTCCCCTGAAATATAACGTCTTTCATCTCCTGCCCCCGCAGAGATTTCGGACGCTGTTCTCCCAAAACCCAGGCGATTGATTCGGCAACATTGCTGTTATGCACAATGATGTTATTCGCTATAAAATTGTGAGTTTCATCAATGCTTAAATCATAAACCCATTCATCAATCGGTTTGATTTGCTCGATACTTACTATTTCATCCCAATAGATATCAGAATTTGCAAGTGTTTTTAGCTTATCCAAGTGTCCTTGTGCAGGTTTTATATCACTGCTTAAAAGCTTTATCTGTTCAATTACTTCGCTTAAACCGTTTCTACTTGCGTTACAGATTCTACCCGTATAAGCCGCAATTTTCGGATATTTCTTTCTATTCGGTTTTACTTTAACCCTCGCTTTTTTGACAGCTTTTCTGACAATTTCCGTCGCAGTTGGAATCAAATCTTGATTAGGATTGTCCGAAGTCTGTATATTTCTCAATCGTTCTAATTTTTCCTGTTTCTTACCGATAAAATCTAAATTGTTCGCAACATATTTAAGTTGTTTTGAACCGTATATTAAAACTGAATAATATGTCCGAATTTTCTTGGCCTTTGTATTACTGGCATATTTCTGTTTTGGACGTAAGTATGCAATTATCCCTAATTGCAAAAGAATTGAAATTACTTGTTTAGCAAGTTTTTCGCTTGCTGTTGTATACTCTATATAATTCAAAAGTTTGCCATTATTCTTTTGTTTTCGGGAACAGATATAGGCATCTCCTTCAAATAATCCTGAAAGAAACGCCCATTTTACCTTTTCATCAGATTCCAAGAGTTGCGAAGGCAATTCTTTTTCAAATGAGTTTGAATTAATTGCAAAATTGAAAACTTTCTCAAGTGTTTTGCAAAGGGAATTTGAGTAAATCAAACTATCAGTTGTTCCTTCTTTATAACTGTTTTGAGAAACTCTGACATCAAATAGCTCCTTAGCTAACCTCTTATATTCAAAATTTATAGCCTTATCTGAATTTACAAACCAAATTTGATTTGAGTTTGTATTTCTACCCTCTGCAATTAGCAAACCTAAAAATCTGGCTAAATCGGTTGAGAAATTGTTTGGTAAAGTTAAAGTTTTACTTCTTGATTTAATCTCATTTTTAAATGGCGGAATAATTCCCAAACTTTTCGAGAAGTTATTTAATTCTGCTATATTAACGCTTTGCTTGTTTCTTAATCCGCTGATTATATCGTAGGAAGTTTTAGATATTTCCGCCCATCTTGTAAAACTTGCAAATTTTTCTTTTCCTTTATCAGTCCAGTTTTTTAAATCATTAGTAAAAGGAACATAAATATTATCTTCTTTTTCAAATGAATTCAGATAATTTTTAACCGTTAATTTTACCTGTTCTTTTTTAGTAGCAAGAACTCTAGGTAGTGCGATTCTAACGCCAACCTTTAAATCATCAGCATTTAATGAATACAGTTCTCCATCTTTTAGAGTAAATAAAGGATGATATGGCGTTGCTTTTATTTCACGTCCGCTTTTTGTTTTTATCAGTAAAAGTTTAGTTGTTGATTTTCGTTTTATAAATGAAGAAACTTTTCTTGCTTCTATTTTCAGGGTTTTCGGATTGAGCGAAAGAACTTCGATTTTATCGGGATTTTCATCTGTTTGAATTCCATCATCAAACTGTTCTTTGAAAAAAGATTTATTCAAAGCTGAGTCAACCAACTGTTTTATCCCGATCTCTTTGCCATTTGAGAGTGTAATCAACGTATCGCCGCTGACACATTTTCCACACCCGTTCGGTCCGACAACAGCGGTGATTCCGCTGCCCGTGAAAATTATCTCGGTGTAATCGGCAAAGGATTTAAAGCCTGTGATTTCTAAGCGTTGGAGTTTAAACATTCTATAGTGCGATCATTGGGGATTAGCACTATATTTTGTGTTTTTCGGCGGATAAAATCAAGTTTGGTTTGTAAATAGTGAATGGTGAATAGTAAATAGAACTTACGGATTATTTTTAAAAAAAAGAAAATGGTAAATAGAAATTATCTAAAAACAAAATCTATTCACCATTCACTATTTACTATCCACAATTTTCTAAACGTCCAGTTCTTCCGTACTTAAACTCCGCATTCCTTGTTTTTCGGCTTTTTCGGTTTCAAGCGAAGTCAACGTATCGAGCAGAAAATTCGTGTTGCTGGAAATTTCTATAACGATCGGAAATTCGTTTTCGGAAAGCGAGAATTCAAAAGTTCCGCTGTTTATCTCGATGATCGTGCGGAAGGCTTTTTTGCCGTTCAGACCGTCGGCCTCGGCATCAACGATCTTGCCCTCATTAAAGGAAACGCTCGCCAGATGCTTATCGGATTTGAGTTTCAAAAGTCCGGTCATCCGCGAATTTTCGATCACCGTCACGGCATCAAAAATGCTGACCATCCCGAGATTTCCCGCAAGTGTTACGTCCGTTCTGACTTTTTGCGGCGATCTGTCTCTGTTTAATGCAAAATCCGGTCTTCTCGCCCGCCGGATCGCCTCCAAACCCGGTGCTACCGAAATTCGCGGATCGAGCAATTTTGCTTCCTGCAGACGGTCATACGCCACATCGAACTCTTCGCGGGCGATATAAAGACTGACCAACGCCAGACATTGGCGGGCCGCCTCGGTCGCATTTTTATGGGCGATACAGACTTCCCGCAGTTTTTCCCTTAGAGGAATCGAACGCGGACTGCGTTTGATGGATTCACGCAATAATTTGAAAGCCTTTTCCGGGGATTTGTATTTGACAAAAAGGTCGGCATCGAGCAAAACCGATTCGATCGAAACTTCGGTGACAATTTCTTCTTCTCTTTCTAAAAGCTGACTCATAAGACAAAGGGTTTCGGCTAAAATGGATTTGTCGGTTGATTTTTCGGATGAGAATTCTGTTGTTCGAATGTAGATTTACGAATCAACCATCAATAATTATAAATTGCTAATGAACAAAAATGTTCAACAATTAATAAAATAACACAATTTGTATAATTTAGTCATTCTTTTTGAATACAAAAAAGCGGAGTTGATGTATTTCAACCCCGCTTAAATAACAAACTTATAAATAGATTAAAAATCAAATCTGATTCCAAGTTGAATTTTCCTTTGACGCAAAGTTCGTGTCGGAACTAAAAATCCTTGTTGAAACTCTTCAGTTCCAGCTTGTGATAAATTGATAAAATCCGAACCAAAGCTGAAAACTCTGGCGTTAAGTATGTTATCAAATGAAATTTGCGGACGCAGACGGAACCGATCACCAAATCTAAACTCACGGCTAACATTTAAGTCAAAGATAAATAAAGCAGGTCCGCGTCCGGCATTTCTCGGCAAATTTCCGGGAGTTCCGATAGGTGCAAGCGAAAACGAATCCGCCAACGCTTGTGGAAACGGATCGCCGGGATTCTGATACACAATATCACTCAAATCGCCCGTGTAATTAGGACGATCAGTACTTACATCATCAAGATTTCTGTCTTGTCCGCCGATCGAGACATTGAATGCTCTTCCCGATTCAACTCTTAAAAGAGGTGAAAACCGGAATTTTCCAAGCCAACGCGGTGACTCGATGGTGCCTGAAAATCTGAATTTATGACGGCGGTCAATCCCGCTCCGGCTGAATTCGGTTTTGAAATCTCCGGCTATTTGAGCCGAACTTGTATCCACAAATCCATCGTCTCTCGTTCGGGAAAGAACATAGCTGAATCGCATTGATGAGCGGAAACCAAATCCTATCGAACGAAACCGTCTTCTTATTTCAAAGGAAAGTCCCTCGTAAACACTTTGTCCGATGTCGCCGACCTGTTCATATTGTCCAAAACCGGGAAAAGGTTTGGCAGAACGCGGATCATCTTCCAGAGCATCATAAGCAATTCCAATTGGTGCGGAAGCCGCTTCCGAACTATTCAAGGTTGCCAGATTAACAATCCTAACCCCATTAACAGTCGAAACACCTGTTGGATCATTCGGGTCTCCCAATTCAAATCTTGTTTGAACTCCTCTTAAATTTATTGTTCCAAGCGAAATCAGAAAGTCCGTATAATTTTCAAATCCAGCGGGCAAACGAAAAGCATTAATATTTGTTTCACGCCATAAGCGGACGGCTTTGTTATATGTAAAGTTTGTTTCAAAAGCAAAGCCATTTCCGAGATCTCTTTCATAACCGATATTTATTTGATAGCTTTCAGGAATTTTTATGCCATCTTCGATTTCTCTTGTAAAATTCGTTTCACTTTCAAATCCTGTTGAAGTTAATCCCAGTGAAGCTTCTAAATTTCTCAATTCTTCCAAAGTCGGAGGATTGGGAAATGAGTTTTGCAACTCATACAAAAATCTGCATTTATCAGTATTTATATATGGAGTCGGATCAACTTGATTATAACATCGCTGTTCGCTTGGATGCCCGGAAAGATTTTCTGAGTCATATCGAACAGTTTCTCTTCCAAGAGTGTAATCATCCAAGGTACGGAGAAGAACACGATTGTAGAAAATGCCACCCCCAACGCGGATTACAGATTTTCCGTCATTTCCCGGCGACCACGCAAGAGCAAGCCGAGGTCCGAAATTATTGTTATCATCAACCAGAGTTTCTCTTTCATAACGAACCCCGAAACTCATCATCAAATTGCCTCTGACCTGCCAATCGTCTTGAAAGAAGAAGCCCATGTAGGTGTTATTTTGAACGGATTCCGAACCGAAATTTCTTCGATAACGAGTAGTTTGATTTTGTAAGAAGTCATAAACTCTGAAGAAATTATATGTTCCTGTGGCATCTCTCAGGTCTGTATTGACTGATTTAATTCTTTGGACATCAAATCCGAATCTGAAAGTTTGGTTTCCCAGAATGTAGTTTGCAGTTTCTTGAAATTGATACCGGGTTTCCGTTCTAAGCGTTGCAAAATTCGACGTTGAGTTTCCAATGACGACCGTTCCGCGAACCTGGTCGTCCTGCCCTGCTCGACTGTCATCGGAAATAAATAAAAGGACAACCGGGTCTTGAGAACCATCGGTTGAAAAGTCAGGCCGATACCTTGAATACTGAAATCTGAATTGATTCACAAAATTTGAATTAACGACGTAATTGTCAGTTAAGTAAAATGAATCATTATCCCGAATTCTTCCCTGCAGAGTTTCCTCTAAAAAGCGGGTTGTTTCCCGATACTGTCTGAAATTTAAAGAACGTCCAAGTTGATAATTAAAGGTCAAACTATGAGTATCGGTAAAATTATGATCAATTCTTTGAGTAAATCTGTGCCGTAGTGTCGGGGTTTTAACCTGTGCTATATATGGGGCAATATTGACCTCAGGAAAAGTATCAAATGTTGGATTCGGAATATCATCAACTCTTGAATCACCCGGGTTTGTCGGTGCCGGCAAAGGATAACGCGGATTTTGATCAACCGGTAATGCCGAATCAATCAGAGTCGTCGCATCTCTGTCCTGATAATCATAAGCCGTAAAGAAATACGTCTTGTTCTTGAAATACCAAAAAGGAATCGGACCGCTGAAAGTTCCGCCCGGATTGTATTCCGTAAATGGAAGCCTTGAAAGTCCGCGACGATTGTTGTTATAAGTATTGGCATTTAAATTGTCGTCTTCAAAAAAGAGATAAGCTCTTCCGCGAAACTTATTTGAACCGCCTCTTGTCCTGATATTGATACGTCCACCGGAGGCGCGTCCGTATTCGGCTGAAAATTGATTGGTGATGATTTGAACTTCTGCAACTGAATCAACCGGCGGCTGAAATCTTTCTTCGGCTCCGCGGTCGTCATTATTATCAAGGCCGTCAATCGTGATGTTTGTTGAATAGGCCGCTCCGCCGGCGAGTGAAACATTTCCCGCACCGAGAACCTCTCTCGGTTGAT
>JBGTRS010000188.1:0-8133 GCA_041940665.1 Pyrinomonadaceae bacterium
AATATGGTAATAGACAGTCCGTATTCGGGAATATTCGTGTCAGTATACAACCGATACCTTTCTCACTAATAGATATTTATGTTGTTACTTTCTCAAGGTTATATGAGACTAATTAATCATCCCTTAATTTTGCCCCAATCCCCCCTTTAACGAAGTAGCTTTTCCCTAATGTACCTTAAGAAGAGAAATTTTGCTATATTTATTTACGCTACAGAATTCAATTCGCAAAAATAAAAAACTTTTTTCGTTCTACATTTTGAAAATTTTCCCTAAATAGAGAAAATAAAGCGGATGAGAGAATGCGGAAAATGCGGATTATGTTTTGGCGATGAAGTCGAAGTTTGCCCGAACGATGAAACGAACACCCGGCTCAGCCTTCCCGGCACCCAGCTTTTAGCCGGAAGATATTTTCTGACCAGGCGTTTGGGTCGCGGGGCGATGGGACAGGTTTATCTCGCCAATGACAAAAATTTAGGTACCCGCCAGGTGGCCGTCAAAACGGTTCGGCAGGACATCTTAAACAGCGAGGATTTGCAGGAAGGCGAAGCCATTGCCAGATTTGAACGCGAAGCTTTGTCCGCCGCTTCGATCCGTCACCCGCACATTGTTGACGTGACCGATTTCGGGGAATCCGAGGACGGCATATTTTATCTCGTCATGGAATACGTCGAAGGCGAATCGCTCCACAAACTTCTCCGCCGTGAAGGAACTTTGCCGATCAAACGAGCCGTTAAAATTTTGCGGCAGATCGCCGACGGTGTTGATGCCGCCCACGAAGAGGGAATTCTGCATCGGGATCTAAAACCCGCCAATATCTTCATCATGCAGAAGAAAAATAATAAGGACGGCTTTATCAAGGTCGGCGATTTCGGTCTGGCAAAAATGGTCAATCAGACCGTCACCGACGCAAAATCTGATGCCACCCCTTCGTCCCGCGGAATTATCGGGACACCGGAATTTATGTCGCCCGAACAGATGCAGCCCGAACTCGGCGTGGATGTCAGGGCGGATGTCTATGCATTGGGAACGATCGCGTATCTGATGCTCGGCGGAAGAACACCTTTTACGGGCGATCTGATGGAACTCGTGATGCAGAAGGTCATCCACGATCCGCCGCCGCTTTCGGAATTGCGAAGCGATATTCCGAATGATGTTGAAAGCATTATAATGAGTGCCTTGACCCGCGAACCTGAAAAACGGGTGGCGAGCGTTTCGGAATGGATCAATCAGCTTGAAAAAGCGGCGGAAGATGTCGGCGAAGATGTTGTTCAGGGAACGGCAAAGTTGACGGTTCTCGCACCCGTCGGAGCGGAAGTTTACGTCAATGATGAAAGAAAGGGAAGTATCGGGAGTTCCGGCAGGTTGATCTTAACGACCGTCCCGGCCGGACAGCATATTTTACGGGTAGCCAAGGTCGGCGAAAAAGATGATGAGCGGGTTATCGAAATCCGCGAGGGCGGAGAAGAACAGGTTATCCAGGCTCAATTAAAACCGATCCGGAGCGGAACGAGCAGTCAGCCGTCGCCTTCGCAAGGAACCGGAAGCAGTGGCGTGGCAAGTTCGATTATGCCCGGAATCGTCGCCTGCGTTAATTGCGGTTCACGGTTTGCTGAGGGCGTCCAGTTTTGCGGACGATGCGGAAACCGCAACTTTACGCTTATCTCCCAGGGTGAAGCGGCAAGTGCTTATAAATGTCCGCGGTGCTCGGCACAGCTTCCGGCGAATTCCCGATTTTGCGGACGATGCGGGTTAAATATCGGTCAAACCGCGGCGGCCAGCGTGCAATCAACAAGTCAAAACCGTCCGAATCCCTATCAAACTAATCCGCAGGCAATGAAAAAAACCTGCGGGAATTGCGGAACGGTTTATCCGCCCCATATAAAATTTTGCGGACGATGCGGCGGTTCCCTCTAAACCCGAATTACCTTCTTAAATTTTAAATCTGACAACTATTCAATTAAACTTATATCAAAGAATCATTTGCTACCTTTGTAAAATGAAGATTTAGCGTATAATAAATACTTGGTTTAATTCTCTCTTAAAAAGAATTTAGAAAAAAATCAAAATGAAAATTTGTCCGCAATGTCAAAATACTTACGAAGACGAAACTTTAAATTTTTGTCTGGACGACGGCAGTGTTTTGACTTTTGCGAATACCAATCGGTTCGATCCGCCCGATACTGTCGAATTTAACAGAACTCCGCAAACCGATGTAAATCAGAACATCGGTACGAATCAAAATTGGAATAGCCCGGCTCAGTTTCGGCAAAATTCGGGCGGCGGCTCAAAAAGCTGGTTATGGGTTGTCGGAATCCTGCTTGCTCTTGTTGTGCTGTGCGGCGGCGGTTTTGCGGGTTTGATCGCTCTGGGAATTTACAGCGATACGACCGACGGTGATGGTTCCAGAACTCTCGTAAAATCATCCGATTTTTCAAACTGGAAATTTGACAGTGATCAATATATAAAAGCCGAGAACAAAAACGGAAAATTGGTCTTATCCACTCAGGATAATTATTACTATGTTTTCATTTTTAAAGAGTTTCCGACTTACGATGCTTCCGTCAAAGTGACCGTAAAAAATGAATCGGGAAGGAAAACCGTATTCGGTTACGGTCTGGTCGTGAACAGTCATCCGACGAGGATTTTAACAAAAGACTACGCATTTTTGATCGACAGCAATTCGGGGGAATACAGGGTTGTAAAACATACGAATCAGGCTGAAAATGATATTGTAAAATGGACCGATTCACAGTTAATAAAAAAAGGTAGTCAGCCGAACGATCTCGAAGTCAGAATTTACGGCACCAAGATGGATTTCTACATAAATAACGAATTCGTTCGAACCGTTACCGATTCGAACGACTACAAAGAAGGCGTGGCGGGTGTTTACACGAGCGATCAGGTTCCGATAACTTTTACAAATCTTGAACTGAGGAAATAAATTTAAAAAAGATGAAAGTTTGTCCGAGATGTAATAAAACATATGATGATAATAATCTGAACTTTTGTTTGGATGACGGCGAATTGTTGATGGAACAACAAACTCAGGATGCACCGCCGACGATTATGTTCGATTCGCCGCGACAGACCAACGAAAACTGGGGGGATTTTGACACCGGATTTTCCGAACAAAATCAGCCAAATCAACAGATCTATCAACCGCCCTTTGCTAGTCCGCAAACTTATTCGACCACTTCAAGTCTGGACCAAACGCTGCCGATCATTTCATTGGTAACCGGAATTTTGGGAGCATTGATGTGTTGGTGTTTATTAGGGTTTGTGTTCGGCCCGGTGGCATTAATCACGGGTTACATCGGGATGAATAACGCCAACAAAAATCCGGATAAATATGGCGGAAAAACTCTGGCCACGGTCGGGATGATTTTAGGTATCGTCAGTTTTGGTTTGTCGGTTATATATATTATTTTGAGTATTATAGGCAGTATAAATTAGTATTTTTGCAATTATTTAAATGCGAGTTACTCTTCGCGTGATAGCAGGTCCGCATACGGGGCGAATATTCACGTTTGACCAACACGAAACGTTTTTAATCGGCAGAAGTGAGTCTGCCCATTTCTGCTTGCCCGAAGATAGATTTTTTTCCCGTCATCATTGTTTACTGGAGATCGCTCCGCCGCAAATCTTCCTTCGGGATCTGGGTTCGTTAAACGGAACATTTGTAAACGGTTTACGAGTGGAAGCCTCGCACCTTAAAGCCGGAGACCGGATTCAGGGCGGTGAAACCGTTTTGGAAGTCGAGGTCAGCGTCGAACCACAGCCGACCGAACAAATGAATCTGGACGGGGCGATTTCGACGATTCCCTCGATCATTACGGTCGAATGCCTGAATTGCGGAATAATGGCCGAAGCCGAAGCCTCCCGGCCGGATTCGAAACTTTCCTATCTGTGTGAAGATTGCCGCCGGAAATTAAAAGAAAATCCGCAACCCATTCCGAATTATCAAATGATCCGGGTTTTGGGGCAGGGCGGAATGGGCAGCGTAATGCTGGCTCGTTCGGTTGGGGACGGCAGAGTCGTGGCGATAAAAACATTATTGCCGGAAGTTGCCGTCAGTGAACAATCCTTAAAGCGGTTTATGCGGGAGATCGAAGTCGCCGCCAGCCTTCAGCATCCGCATATTGTCAGCTATATCGAACACGGAACGCACAACGGCATCGTCTATCTCGTTTCGGAATTTGTCGGCGGAATGGACGCTTCCAAGCTCGCCAAACAACGCGGCGGCCGGCTGCATTTTCAAGAGGTCATCAAAATTGTCGAACAAACCCTCTCGGCTCTTGATTTTGCCCACGGACTCGGATTCGTCCATCGTGATATCAAAGAACAAAATATTCTGGTTGACGGAAATTATCCCGACTATATTTCCAAATTAACCGACTTCGGTCTGGCAAAAAGTTATAAACAAACGGGAATGAGCGGCGTCACGATGGTCGGCGATGTCGCCGGCACGATCGCCTATATGCCGCCCGAACAAGTCCGCGATTTTAAGGAAGTCCGTCCGCCTTCAGACATATACGCGATGGGAATGACCGCATACAGCCTGCTGACCGGAGCTCATGCTTTGAACATTTCGCCGAAGGCCGGAATATCCGAAACGGTCAAAGCGATCTTTGAAAAGCCGCTGATTCCGATCACCGCCAGAATTCAGGACATTCCCCCGCAAATCGCCGCCGTCATTGAAAAATCTCTCGCCAAGGATGTCGAACAGCGTTGGCGGACAGCCGGAGAAATGCGGGAAGCACTTCTCCGGGCGATCGGTCAATAAACATTTCAATGAAAAAAAAGCCCGAATCGAATCGGGCTTTTGCACTTTAACTATCTTCTATATTTATTCAAAAACATATACGTTAGGCACCGGAAAATCTCCGCTTGAGCCGAATTCGACGGCTTCGAATCCGTTCGTGCTTTGAAGTTTATACCAGACATTATTACCCGGCCGAAAAACCACCGCATCCAAAATTCCGTCACCGTCAAAATCTCCCGGCGTCGGAATATCACCCGAAGCTCCGAACGGAAACGCATAAAACGAATTATCTTCCGAGCGGATTGTGAACCATTCGCCCGTGGAAGGCCGCCAGAAGGAAATATCGGCTTTGCCGTCACCCGTCCAATCGCCCTGCATCGTTCGATCACCGTTTGAACCGAATTGATAAGCAATGAGCCCATCCTGACTGCGGCTGATCCACCATTGCGAATTGGAAGGCCGGTAAATGGCAATATCGTCAATCCCATCGCCGTCATAATCAGCTATGACGGGTTTATCACCCGCAATTCCGAAGTTGACGATAGCGGTCTGATTATCGGATGAACGGTTTATATACCAGATTCCGCTTGAATGCCGGAAAACGGCGACATCGGCTTTACCGTCACCGTCAAAATCTCCGGGCGACGGAATATCGCCGGCTTGACCGAACGGAAATGAATAAAAGGTCGAATCCTCGGAACGCAGTACAAAAATCTCCGCCGTGGATTCACGCCAAAATGAAATATCGGTTCGGCCGTCGCCGGTATAATCGGCCGGAGTTAATTTGTCGTTTGAGTTTCCGAACTGGAATGCACGGTTGCTTCCATCGGAACTTTTAAGATACCACCATTCGCCCAAACCGGGACGGAAAATCGAAACATCCGTTTTGTTGTCGCCATCAAAATCAAAACGTGCTTTTGTCTCGGGAGCAACCGCCGGAATTTCGCCTTTGGCAATTTCACCGACGTATGTTAAAGCCAGTTTTGAGAATTTCTCGGCCTGAACGGCCATATTGTTGCTGCGGGAAATTGTGTCATTTACCGTATGAAGAGCATTGTTATGTTGACCGAACGGTGCTTCAAAAGGGAAAGATGCCGGATAACCTTTTTCGTGCCAGGCAAAATGGTCGGAGCAACCGTAACCACAAGTGGTGTTTGAATAGGTCATTGTCGGAAGATATGTGGTGACGAGTTCCTTGATAAAATTCGTTTGCGGAACATTGACGTACGTACTGCTTGTTTCGAATGCAAAATCAATCGTGGAACTGTTGGCATTATAATTGGTCATATCCAATTGCAAAGCTCCGACGACATTTATATTGTTCGTTTGATGATGGGTGGCAATATCTCTCGAACCGCGAAGTCCGACTTCCTCGGCCGCATACGCCATAAATTTTACAGTTCTTTTCGGCCGGAAATTTTTAGCCGTGATAACTCTGATCGTCTCGGTCAAACTGGCAATACCCGAAGCATCGTCATCGGCACCCGGAGCAAGTGCGGTTGCTGAACCGCTTCTGATCGAGTCCTGATGACCGCCTAAAACCACAACTTCATTTGGCGATGTCGTTCCCTGAATGGTCAGAATGACCGAAGGTTGCGGTGTCACGTTGGTCGGATGGTTGAAAAATTCGACCGTTATATCCTCTCTTCCGTTGGCTAACGCCTCCCATTTGTTTTTGATGTAGCCTGCCGACAAAATAGCGGTCGGCTGATCGTGTCGTCTTGTTTCGTATGAAGATAGATCAATTATCGTCTGTCGGACATTGATCTCCCTCGTTTCCGGCAGAAGCTGATTGACGTTCGCTTGATTGTCGATCACGTAATCAATAAATTGTTCGTTTCCGGTATTTGAAAAGGAGGCGGCAACGGATTCCATCGCTTCGTTTTCGGTTTGGTGAGCGATAAAGCCCGAACATTTGTGAAAATGTTTGTGCATTTCGCCGGAAAGTCTTTCGAGGTCGCCGTTCGAGATATGAACGACGGCGATTCCGTTTTGGACATTTTTGATATTGAACTTAAATTCGGGTAATTCCGCTCTTACCGTATTTAACTCATTTTCATCCATCGTGATCCAAAATTCGTGTTTGTTTGCTTCCGTTCTGTTTGTTTCCGCAATCAGAAAAAACACAAAAACGGCAACAAAAAGTACTGCCAAAACGATAAAGGGATATTTTAAATGACGCATCAAGCCTCCGAATGATTTTATTTCTATAGATTTTTTTTGTCGGACTAAAATGAATTGGCAAAAGGTAATCTGTTGCCAAATAAATAACTTGCCAATATATCAGACAATTTCGAAAACGCCTAATAAAAATCCGCAAACAATTTAAATTGTTTTTGTAACTTTCGAAAGCGAACGCGGTTTGTCCGGATTTAATCCCTTCGCTTTGGAAAGATAGGCCGCAAATAACTGAGCGGGAACAACGAACGGAATCGGCGATAATATTTCATCAATCTGGTCATTCATAAACAGACTTCTCGAACTCAAGTTAAAAATCTGTTTGTCATTCGTGATCGAAAAACTGTCGGCATTCAGTTCCCTCAGACGCTTTAAGAGATCAATGTTGCTTTTTTTTGTAACGCCCTGCGGAGCGAACATAATCACCGGAAAACGTCTTTCGACGATCGCCAGCGGTCCGTGAAAAAAATCGGCGGAAGAAAATCGTTCGGCAACGACATAGCAGGTTTCCATCAATTTCAGAGCCAGTTCAAAAGAATTGCCGTAATTCAAACCGCGGCCGACGACGACGCAGTTTTCCATAAACGTATAGCGTTCGGCGATCTCTTTGATCTGTATTTGGAATTTTAAGGCTTCGTCGGCAAAATGCGGAATTTTTTCAAGCTCGATGCGTTTTGATTCCGAAAGCAGGGAATTTGCCAAAAGGTAAAAATGAAGCATCTGTCCCGTATAGGTTTTTGTCGCGGCGACGGATTTTTCTTTACCGGTTTGAATAAGCAGGGTTTCGTCGGCGGTTTTTGTTATCTGCGAACGGCTGTTATTCGTGATGCCGAGCGTAAACGCTCCGTATTTTTTAGCATCTGTTAAAACCTGATTGATGTCCGAGCCTTCGCCCGATTGCGAAACGCCGACGACCAACGCCCGCTTTAGATTCAATTTGGCTTTATAAAGCGTGTAAACCGACGGGGCGGAAAGCGAAACGGGAATTCCGCAGGTCGTCTCGAGTAGATACCGGCCGAACAGGGCGGCGTTATCGGAACTTCCGCGGGCGACCAGGACAATGAAATCAATATCCCGGTCTTTTAAGAATTTGCCGATCTTATTCAGTTTTCGGCTCTCGGCTTTGATCGTTTTTTCTAAAACCGCCGGCTGCTGGGCGATCTCTTTCAGCATTAAAGACATATATTTTTCTA
>JBGTRS010000189.1:0-8121 GCA_041940665.1 Pyrinomonadaceae bacterium
TGAGATCCAAAGAGACAGAGATAAAGATGTGGTTATGGCGGATAAAAACGGCTGGATTTTGAAAACCTCTCCAAATCTTGGTCGAAGGTCAGAATAAAGCAAAGAGATGGCAACTTTGAATGACTTAAAATTCACTCACCGCCTTTTTACCAAAAATTATCCGTTTTCGCGTTTTGCGGTGGATGATAACCCTTGTGCAAAGCTTGAAAAACCTCTTGAGGCAACGAAGTTTGCACTCGTTACGTCCGCCGGATTTATGCTCGAATCGGACGAAAGATTCAGCAATCTCATCAAACTCGGCGATCCTTCCTTCCGCGAAATTCCGAATGACATCGAAAACGTGCAGGATCTGATCGAAGACCACGACAGCGATTCGTTTGACCATTCGGGAGTTGAAGCGGACAAAAATCTCGCTTTTCCGCTCGAAAGATTCAGGGATCTGGAAAAGGATAGAAAGATCGGTTCTCTCAATCACAGACATTTTTCGTTTATGGGTTCGCTCATTTCGCCGCGTGGATTGATAAAGGAAACCGCACCGAAGGCGGCAAAACTTCTCCAGAAAGACGGCGTTGAAGCGGTTTTTTTGACACCTGTTTGACCCTTCTGCGTCCAGACGATCGGTCTGATCGCGGCGGAAATCGAAAGACACGGAATTTTATGTGACCTAAAAAAAAACCGTCTTAAATTAACTTTTTTGTGGTAATTTAAAGAAAAAAATCTTCTTTCATCTTTGGAGATATAAAATGAAAATCATCAAACAGTTAACCACGATTCTTGCGGTATTGATTTGTACAAATTTTGTTTTTTCTCAAAATTTGGTTCTCGATACATCATTTGCTCCGGTAATCAATGGCGGAGTGAAGTATGTAAAGGTCTTAGATAACGGGAAAATCTTGATTTCAGGAGACTTTACAACGGTTAACGGTCAGGCAAACTTTAAGTTGGCACTGTTAAATTCCGATGGAAGTGTTGATCCTTCATTCAATACAAATTGGTTGCCCGGCCCATTCAATCAAGGTGTCGGACTTTCAGCGGTCAATGCTTTACCTGATGGAAAGGTTTTAATAGCCGGACAGATCCCTTATAACGGCTCATCCGGTGCGTTGAGAATTTTTCGCTTAAATGCAGATGGTTCGTTTGATAAGACGCTGACTGCAATTCCAACCTCATCCGATGCCACCTTTTCTCAAAATATAAAAAAGGTAGAACAATTACCGAATGGAAAAATGTTGGTATGCGGAAAATTAGCTATTTCCGGCAGTAGTAATCCTTCATATTTAACCCGATACAATTACGACGGAACGCTCGATACACCCTTTCTAGGTCAGTTTAACAATGAATGTCTCGACACCGAACTTCAACCCGACGGCAAATATCTCGTTTCGGGATATTTTTCCGAGGCGAACGGCATCCCGCAAAGCGGTTTGACCCGCTTTAACTCCGATGACACTATTGATTCAGGTTTTACGGCGGCTACTTTACCAAACTATTCACAGACATATTATTTAACCATCAAATTGATGAATGATGGAACAATTGTTGGATTTCAAGGAAATACTACCAACACCAGTCGATTTGTTTCTCGTTTGAATGCTAACGGAAGTTTAATAGCTACTTATCCGACCGATATTGACCTTGGATTACCGGCAGGCGATGCTGAACTTCTTCCGAACGGCAAGATGCTCGTCTCCGCCAAATACAGACCGGTTTTCGGGCAGACAGGTTCATTAGAACGATTCAATCGGGACGGTTCGCATGATCCATCAGTAAGAATGTATGGCACCGGTTCGGGCAGTTCCGAATATCCAATTTCAATGGAAGTTGATGCAGATGAAAAAATTATCCTTGGCGGTAACTTTGGCGGCATTGTGGTCGGTGAAAACTTAAACTCGCAACCATATCTGGCCAGATTTATTTCAGTAGAAATTCCGGTTAAGCGAAAGTTCGATTTTGACGGTGATGGTAAAGATGATTTAACGGTTTTTCGCCCGAGTGACCGGGTTTGGTATATTAATCAAAGCACTAACGGATTTTTTGCAATGCAATTCGGATTGTCAACCGATAAACCTGTTGCCTACGATTATGATGATGACGGACGGGCTGACATTGCAGTTTACCGCAATGGTGTCTGGTATTGGATGCGAAGTTCGGATAATGTTTTTTCATTCGGATCAACAGGTAGAGATGGAGATATTCCCCAACCATATTCAAGAAAAAATGTCGGAACACCGCATTTACTTGTTTTCCGTCCATCTCAAGCTAAATTCTATATTCAAGCACCATTTTCCCCTGAACGTCAGGCAGATTCACGGACCTTACCGATGACCTCAAATGATATTCCCGTAGTTGCCGATTATGATGGCGATGGCACGGATGATTTGGCAGTCTTTAATAACGGCAATTGGTTTCACCTAAATTCCAACAATCTCCAAGTCAAACATTATCAATTCGGTCAAGCCGGAGATAAACCTGTTATCGGTGATTTCGATGCAGACGGTCGAACCGATTATGCAGTTTTCCGTCCATCGAACGGCGTTTGGTACATCCAACAAACAGCAGAAGGTTTCAGAGCTGTTCAATGGGGTATTTCAACCGATCTGCCTGTTCCCGGAGATTATAACGGCGATGGCCGAACCGATATTGCCGTATATCGTGACGGGATTTGGTATATTCTCTATGATAACAATACGGTAGATTACGGATTCTTTGGCTTAGCAGGTGATATTCCGGCTCAATTGGCACAGTAATTTTATTGTTAAGATCAGAAAAATTAGAGAGGAGAGATTATTTCCTTTCTAATTTTGTGTTTATTGTCATCCCGGAACAAATGCTGTTTTGAATCTGCATCAAAACCATCAACCCTTTCAAATTGCCCGTTTTGCATATCTTTGATATTTTAATAGTTTGCTTAATTTATCGAAAATTTATTTAACAGGAAATTATTATAATGGCAACAGCAGGTAAAAAGGCTGACGAATCAGCAAATAAAACGAATAATAAGAAACAAACAACAAAAGGCAAGGCGAAAAAAACGAACCGCAGTAAAAAGGATAAATTTCACGGATTGGATGAACAAACACTGATCGGCATTTACCGCACGATGTATATGTCGCGGCGGGTTGACGATAAGGAAATTCAGCTGAAGGGACAAAACAAGGTCTTTTTCCAGATTTCCGGGGCGGGACACGAAGCGATTCTGGTCGCGGCGGGTTTGGCGATGAAAGCGGGATATGACTGGTTTTATCCGTATTACCGCGACCGGGCTTTGATGCTTCAACTCGGGATGACCCCGCTCGAAATGCTGCAATCGGCGGTCGGTGCGGAAGCCGATCCGAATTCTCATGGCCGGCAGATGCCTTCACACTGGGGAAGCGTGGAGTTAAATGTTCCCTCGCAAAGTTCGCCGACGGGAACGCAGGCTCTGCAGGCGGTCGGTGCGGCGGAAGCGAGCTACCGGGCTTCTTTGGTTGAAGAAATGCAGGATAAAGTTTTGGGTTTTAAAGGCGATGAAGTCGTCTATATGTCGGTCGGCGACGGCACGACGAGCGAAGGCGAATTCTGGGAAGCCTTAAATACCGCCTGCAATCTTAAATTGCCCGTCATTTTCCTGGTTGAAGACAACGGTTACGCTATTAGCGTTCCGGTTGAAGTCGGCACGGCCGGCGGCAGTATTTCCGATCTCGTCCTTGGCTTTCCGAATATGCTCATTCAAAAATGCGACGGAACCGACCCGCTCGAGTCTTACGAGACCTTTCAAAAAGCCGTTAAATACTGCCGCGAGCGGAAAGGCCCGGCGTTTATCCACGCCAGAGTGATCCGTCCTTATTCGCACTCTTTGTCAGACGATGAAAAACTCTATCGTCCCGAAGAAGAACGCCAAAAGGATGCCGAAATCGATCCGATCAAAACCTACGGCGAATTTTTGATGACGGAAGGAATTATCTCTTCGGAAGAATTGGAAAATCTGCGAAAAGAAGTTGACGCGGAAATCGCCAAAGCGACCGACGAAGCACTGGCCAGCCCGCAACCTGCTCCCGATTCGGCCTACCGCAACGTCTATTCGGAAGAAGTTGACCCGACCTCGAAAGAATTCGACACGGAAGAAGGTGCGGAACTTTCGGGCAATCCCGGCACGATGGTCGATCTTATCAACCGCTGTCTGCATACGGAAATGAAACGCGACCCGCGGATCGTCGTGTTCGGTGAAGACGTGGCGGATTGTTCACGTGAAGAATATCTGGAAACGGTCAAAGGCAAAGGCGGCGTTTTCAAAGTGACGGCAAATCTGCAGAGAGAGTTCGGTTCGGCGAGAGTTTTCAATTCGCCCTTAGCGGAAGCCAACATCGTCGGACGGGCGATCGGAATGGCGACTCGCGGACTTAAACCCGTTGTCGAAATTCAGTTCTTTGATTACATCTTCCCCGCCTATCATCAAATCAGAAACGAACTCGCTCTGATGCGTTGGCGTTCGGACGGCGACTGGAAATCTCCGGTCGTTATGCGTGTTCCCGTCGGCGGATATTTAAAAGGCGGGGCGATCTACCACTCGCAAAGCGGCACGACGCTTTTCTCGCACATTCCGGGCTTACGCATCGCTTATCCTTCAAACGCTTTGGATGCAAACGGTTTATTGCGAACCGCAATCCGTTGTGATGATCCCGTTTTGTTCCTCGAACACAAACATCTTTACCGGCAGGTTTATAACAAATCCGAATACCCTTCGGATGAATTTATGATCCCGTTCGGCAAGGCGAAAGTTACCCAGGAAGGCACGGACGTTTCGATCATCACGTACGGAGCATTGGTTGAACGCTCACGCCAGGCGGCGAAGAAACTCGAAAAAGACGGCATATCGGTTGAAATTATTGATCTTCGCTCGCTCGCTCCATACGATTGGGAAGCGATCGAAAAAACGGTCAAAAAGACAAACCGCGTTATCGTCGCCCACGAAGATTCGCTCTCATTCGGCTACGGTGCGGAGATCGCCGCCAGAATTTCGGATGAATTATTTGAATATCTGGACGCTCCCGTTCGCCGTGTCGGTGCCACTGATACATTCGTCGCTTACGCTCCGCAGGTCGAAGACTACATCTTGCCGCAAGCCGATGATGTTGAAAAAGCGGTCAATGAGTTAATGAAGTATTAGAATAATACACAACCAATTTTTTTAGCCACGCATAAATTGTGTGTGGCTTTTTTTATATATTTTAGTATTCTTGAATTTATGAAAAAACTGCTTTTAATTATCCTTACTCTTTTTTGTTATACATCTGTTCAAGCTGATGGCTCGCGTAGCAGAACAGAATTTGAAAGCGAGAACAAAAAATTTGAATTTCGTCTTATAAACGCAGGAAAGGTCTTCGATAAACCTTTTGAGGATGAGATTTGGATAATGTTTGAAAAATCTTCCGAAAAGGAAATTTATCGAATAATAGATCACTTTTGGTCAAAAATTGTTTTGGTCAGTGATGACGGAAAATCAATTGTTGCGGTTGATGATTACAGTATTCGAGATTATGCAAAAAATCTCGAAGTTTTAACTTTTTACCAAAACGGCATAAAAACAAAGGGTTATAAACTAAGTGATCTCTTCGATAAGAAAATTTTGGCTTACGGTACTGTTAGCCATTTTCGCTGGAGCAACTTCGACGAGGAAAAAGATAAAATTGATAAATCAAAGTTTAATCTAACCACTTATGAGTTAAATAATTTCACCTTTGATGTAAACACAGGAGAGATTCTCAAAAAAGAACGCGATAAAGCTTTAACCAATGACTCAGTATTTGTAATGGGAAGTATTAAAAAACTCCAAAAAACCTTGTATGAAATAACTGTTAAGTGTAGTATTTTCGGAGATATATCCGAAGGTGAAAAAATACAATTTGAGCATATTGACATACATGAGGACGATATTTTATATACTGTTACTCCTTTTATTATCAAAAACAGAAAATTGGATATAACTACTGAAACAGCAATGGTAAATCTTTGTAAATCGAAATGATCAGAATTTGGTGCTTTGTAATTAAAGTTTTTGAGTAATGTCGCGTCAGCGACCGTTTGAGTTTAGCCGTGTGTTTTAACACACGGAAAACGGAAAAATCGTATCTTGTCGCGTCAGCGACAACTAAACTTTCCAACTGTCGCTGACGCGACGCGAAATCTTTGTTTAATCAACCGTGTGTTAAAACACACGGCTAAACTCATTTCATCGCTACGCGATATAAATATAAAGATTTCAGCTAAAAAGCACTGGTTTGAAAGATCAAAAAATGAAATTTTTGTAATTCTCTTATTCAATCAAATTCTCTAACTTTGGCAAGCGAAACCTTTATCAAACTCAATCCGTAAAAGAATCATCTATTTTAGGAAAACTCTTCCGGGAAAAAACATAAAAATTATGAAAAGTTTAAAGATCTATTTTGGCGTTCTTGTTTGTATATTCAGTCTATTGCTTCCCGCGTTTGCTCAGAAGAAAAAGGCGGCGGCCGCGGAAAAGCCTTCGTTTAAGGTCGAATATCAGAAATTCACTCTGGATAACGGTCTTGAGGTCGTTTTTCACATTGACCGCTCTGATCCGGTCGTCGCGGTCAATCTAACGGCTCACGTCGGTTCGGCCCGCGAAAAGGAAGGGCGGACGGGTTTTGCCCATATGTTCGAGCATCTTCTGTTTCTGGAATCGGAAAACCTCGGCAAAGGCGGACTCGATGCGATGTCGGCGAGGATCGGCGGTTCGGGAGCGAACGGTTCGACCTCGCGTGACCGGACGAATTATCTGCAAACCGTACCGAAAGATGCCCTTGAAAAAATGCTCTGGGCGGAAGCCGACAAACTGGGCTGGTTTATCAATACCGTCACCGATCCCGTTCTGGCAAAAGAAAAACAGGTCGTCAAGAACGAAAAACGCCAGAGCGTTGATAACAATCCATATGGACATAATTTTTATGTGATCGACAAGAATCTCTACCCGGAAGATCATCCGTATAACTGGCAGGTCATCGGTTCGCTGGAAGACTTGCAGGCGGCAACCCTCGATGACGTCAAGGAATTTTTCCGCCGCTGGTATGTACCGAACAACGTAACTTTGACGGTCGCCGGCGATTTCGATCCGGTGCAAGCGAAAAAATGGGTTGAAAAATACTTCGGCGAGATAAAACGAGGTGAGGATGTTAAACCTTTGCCGAAGCGTCCCGGCGTTGTCAAAGAAACCGTCAAGGTTTATCACGAAGACAATTTTGCCCGTCTGCCGCAATTGACCCGTTCTTATCCGACAGTCGAACAATATCATCCCGATGCTTATCCGCTGGCGGTTTTAACCCAATATCTTTCGCAGGGCAAAAAAGCACCGCTCTATAAGGTTCTGGTAGAAGAGAAAAAATTGACGCCGGGCGTGCAGATGTTCAACCGCACGGACGAACTGGCCGGACAGATTTATCTGTTTGCAAGGGCTTACGCCGATAAAGACCTCGATGACGTCGAAAAGGCGATTGACGAAGCATTGGCAAATTTCGAAAAAGACGGAATTTCCGAAAAGGATCTGCAACGAATCAAAGCCGGTCAGGAAACGCAATTTTACAACGGACTTTCGAGCGTTCTCGGCAAAGGTGCGGAACTTGCGTTCTACAACATATACACGGGCGATCCGGGTTATGCCGAAAAGGAGATCAAAAATATTTTGGCTGTGACGACCGACGATGTGATGCGTGTTTATAAAAAATACGTTAAAGACAAAAATTACGTCGTTACGAGTTTTGTCCCGAAAGGTAAAACGGAACTCGCCCTTGAAGGCTCGAAAAAAGCCGAGGTCGTCGAAGAAAAGATTGTCCAGGGAGCGGAAGAAGAAGTTGATCCGAACGTAACGGCCGAATATGAGAAAACGCCTTCGAGCTTTGACCGCTCGAAAGAACCGCCTTACGGCGAAACTCCGGAAGTAAAGATTCCATCCATTTGGCAAACGAATTTGAAAAACGGTTTGCGGGTTTACGGTATTGAAAACACGGAGGTTCCGCTCGTCAATTTCGAGATCGTCATAGACGGCGGGCTTCTGCTTGAAGATAAAAACAAGGTCGGCGTGGCAAACATCTTGGCGGAAATGATGACCCGCGGAACAAAGACCAAAAC
>JBGTRS010000190.1:0-8119 GCA_041940665.1 Pyrinomonadaceae bacterium
GCCAATCGACGAAGTCAACTTCAAATTGCTGCCGGTCAGGGCAGAAGGGCGCAAACAAGGTCGCATCGGCCAGCACTTGAGCCCGGGGCAGAAGCTCATGGTCCAAGTGGTCAGGGAACCGTTTGCCGGCAAGCCACCGACGGTGAGCACGTACTTTTCACTACCTGGTCGGTTCTTGGTTTTGATGCCAGGTGTCGATTCCTCTGGTGTATCGCGGAAGATCGAAGATCCGAAACAGCGCGACCGCCTGAAGAAACTACTCAACGACCTGCGAGTCCCTGAGGGATTCGGCGTGATCGTACGCACCGCCGGTGTATCGCAGACCAAGACCGAGCTCCAACGAGACCTGCGATACCTACTCCGGTTGTGGGAGTCCATTCAAAAATCGTCAAAGAACACCGACTTCCCTGGCCGCGTCTATCGTGAGGCCGACTTGGTCATCCGCACGATCCGCGATCACTTCACCCCGGATATCAAAGAGGTCTGGATCGACAGCGAAGAAACCCACGGCGAGGCCATGGCGTTCATGCGTGACGTGATGCCCAGCCGGGCCAAGACCCTACAGCTCTACTCCGGCGAGCGGCCGCTGCTAATTATTCGGCTTTAACAAATTTTTTATTAATTCAAGTAGTTCTTCTATGTCAACCGGTTTGGCGAGGTGTTTTTGGTAGCCGGCGGTTATAGCAATATTGCGGTCCTGAAGACTGGCATAGCCGGTCAGGGCAATGGCCGGAATCAGTCCGCCCTCTTCGGGAGAAAGATTCCTGATCTTCCGCATCAGTTCATAGCCGTCTTCCCCGGGCAAGCCGACATCGCTGATCAAGATGTCAGCCCGAATTTTTGGAAGAGTTTCCAGAGCCTTCGCGGCCGTTTCCACCGCGGTCGTTTCTATGTCGTTCTGGGCAAACAATACTTCGAGCATTTCGCGTGAATCCCTATCATCTTCGACCAGCAAAATATGTTTGCCTTTGAGCGATTGTTCGGCGGGCGGTGACATTTTCGGTTGATCTTTAGGAGAGAAAGTTTGCGACGCCGGTTCGCTTTGAAGCGGAAGAGACACGGTAAAGACCGCCCCCTGATTTTCGCCCTCGCTCTCGACCCTGACGTTTCCATCGTGCAGTTCAACCAAATGATGAACGATGGCCAATCCGAGACCGAGACCGCTGAACGCCCGCGTGTATGAACTGTCGGCCTGACGGAAACGCTCGAAAACATACGGCAGAAATTCTTTTTTGATGCCTTCCCCCGAATCGCGGATGGCAATCTCGACGCTTGAATCTTTATCGCTTGCACTGATCTCCACACGTCCGTTTTGCGGTGTAAATTTTATCGCGTTGGAAAGCAGATTGAGAAATATCTGCTGGAGCCGTTCGGCATCGGCAAAAACATTTTTGACATTGGACTCGAAGGAAAAAATTAATTCGATATTTTTTGCCTCCATTGCCGGCCGAATAATATTTACCGCATCCTGAATCGTTTCCTCGAGACCAATCATCTCCATTTTTAACTTGATGTTTCCGGTGATCACCCGCGAAATAAGCAAAATATCGGAAACGAGTTCGGTTTGAGATTTGGTGCTCCGCTCGATAACTTCGAGAGCCTGATTGAACTCTTTCTCCGAATGCTGTTTGGTGCGAAGGATCTGGATCCAGCCGAGCATCGAATTAAGCGGCGTGCGTAGCTCGTGAGAAAGTGTCGCCAGAAACAGGTCTTTTTGCTCATCCGCCTGTTTTAGTTGATCGAGCAGATCACGGGCTTGATATTGCCGCTCCCTTGCCCGCAAAGCACCGAGGACGGCACTGATGAGCATCGTGATGCGGATCGGCCGCTCGACGATCGTGGCATTCAGCCGGGTGCCGACGATTTCCAGTAATTTTCCCGAACTTTTTGCATTGCGGGCAAAGAGGACGATCGGAATATCCGACCAGATCGGCTGATCGTCAAATGATCTGACGATCTGGTCGAGGTTTCTATTTTGCAAAGCCTCTTCAGCGATCAAAACCGCACCGACTCCGGCCGAGATCTTATCTTCGAGGTCTTCTGCGGTCGGGCAGGAGCGGGCATCAATGCCCTCTTTTTGAAGCGTCGCACAGACCAAAGACGCATCCCGTCCGGTCGGCATCATTACGAGAACGCGGTTTTCTCGATTTTTAATTCCGGTCTGCCGTTTCGTCATCGTTTTTGTCCATCAATTCTTCATCTTTACCGTGATAAACAGGAACTCCCGTCAGCACACCGCGAAAATCCGTCAGCGGTTGACCTAATTGAACTCCGCCGGCATCGATACGAAATTCGCGGATGGTCCGCTCGTGTTTGCCGGTTCGCTTTTTCAAAACCGAGATCGCCTGCCGGACTTCGCCTTCGGCTTCGAAATATCTGAGCAGAACGACCGTGTCTGCCAGATAGCTCAAATCGATCGGCGAATGCATCGAGCCGATCAGACCGAATTGTCCGACGATCAAAATACTGACAATGCCTTTTCTGTTGAGATATGAAAGAAGTTCGTGAAATTGCATCGTCAGAAAACGCTCCTGCGGCGTTGACATCAGGTAACCGTTGACACTGTCAATGATGACCATCTGTGTTTCATTTTCTTCGACGTCCTTTCTGATCAAATGAGCAAGTTCGCCCGGTGTTAATTCCGCTAACTGGATCTGTCTGATATAGATCAATCCTTCGTCAACATATTTTTCCACATCCAGACCGAGGGCGGATGTTCGTTTATAGAGTGTTTTGATGCTTTCATCAAAAAGATAGATCGACGTCCGCTCGCCGTTTTCGGCGGCGGTATGGGCATACGTGAGAGCGATCGTTGATTTTCCGATGCCCGCCGGTCCCATTAAGATCGTACTTGTGCCGTAATCCAATCCGCCCAGAAGCTTCTCGAGTTCCTCAACCGAGCTTCTGATACTTCCCGGCTTTGATTTGATTTTCATTTCAGGCGAACCGAGCCTCGGGAAAACGGATATTCCGCCGGTTTCGATATTGAAATCATGTGACCCGGACTGAAAATTCACGCCCCGCATCTTGATAATCTGTACATTATGCCGCTGTTTTCCGTAATCGGACGGAACGTATTCCAGATTGATGACACCGTGGGCGATACTTTCAAGCTGCCGGTCGTGCGTCTGGCTCGTCCGGTCATCGAGCAGCATAACCGTGCATTGTTTGCCGATAAAATATTGCTTTAAGGCGAGAATCTGCCGCCGAAAACGAATCGGCTCGCTCGCCAGCATCCGCATCTCGGACAAAGAATCGAACACAACCCGCGTCGGTTTTAGCCGCTCGACTTCATTTAAGACGGCTTTCGTCGTTTCATCCAACTCTACTTCCGACGGATGAAAAACCGTATAACGCGAGTCATCCATCAAACTGTCGCCGGAGATCGCCAGGTCTTGAATATTGATATTGTTCAGATCCCAGCCGTGCGATCTTCCGACCGCGATCAGTTCATCCTTGCTCTCCGATAATGTTACGTAAAGTCCGGTTTCGCCCTGTGCTTCGCCTTCCAGCAAAAACTGCAAGCCCATCGTCGTTTTGCCCGTGCCGGGATTTCCCTGAATCAGATAGAGATGATTTTTTGGCAAACCGTCCCTGAGAATGTAATCTAAACCTTCGATTCCCGTCGAGACATTTTCGTGTTTTTTGATGTCCGCTTTGGTCATAGTTGATGTCAGTTATCTTTGGAATTATATGATCATTTAATTATTGCAACCATTCTTACCCTAACACAACCGCCCGAAGCATTATAAAGAATTATGAGCCGGATTCTTTTTGATCTGATGAGATTTTAACTCAATATATTACTCCCACTCGATCGTCGAAGGCGGTTTGGATGAGATATCGTAAGCGACGCGGACTTCCGAAAAAAAACTCTGCGGCCAATAAAAGTGTTTGTTATAGAATTGATTACCCGCTAAAATAAAAAATGAAAATTCGAAAGGAATAAAAAAAATGACTGCTGTTCTCGAAAGCTACATAGAAATTGATGATAAAGGAACTGCCTGGATAGCCGATACAAAAGTAAAGGTCATCGAAGTCGCTCTGGAGAAGATCGCTCACGGTTCAAGCCCCGAAGAGATACATTTTCAGCATCCAAATCTTTCAATGGCACAGATTCATTCCGCCCTTTCATATTATTATGCTCACCGCGAAGAACTCGATGATGAAATTCTAGAGCGTCTTGAAGACGTAAATAAACTCGCTTCCCGAAATAAAAATTCACCTTTGCAAAAAAAACTGCGTGAACTGAAAAATAAAAAATGAGCGTCAGACTTTATATGGATGTTCACATCAAACGTGCCGTTACGGACGGTCTTCGTCTGCGTGGGGTTGATATTTTGACCGCCCAGGAAGACGGCACAGCTGAACTTGAAGATGATCGGCTTTTAGACCGGGCAACTGAATTAAACCGGATTTTATTTTCGCAAGATGACGATCTTTTGCGGGAAGCAAACAAAAGACAGCGAACAGGCGAGAACTTCAAAGGCGTCATTTACGCCCATCAGCTAAACATTACGGTCGGTCGTTGCATAGATGATCTGGAACTTATTGCCAAAGCAACAAATTTGGAAGAATGGCAGAATTCAGTAGTTTATTTGCCACTTTAAAGTTTCAAAAATCCCTTCATGTATATAGATTTTTACAAGAACAATTTGGAGAAAGCCGATGTAAAATTTGAATCGGGGCTTACTAAAGAGGAAATTGTTCAAGTTGAAAGGCTTTATAATTTCACTTTTCCGCCTGATTTGAAAGAGTTTCTATCATTGGCACTTCCGGTTTCAAAGGATTGGATAAATTGGCGTAATCCCGAGAGTTCTCATATCCAAAAAGCCTTTGATTGGGTTTATGACGGATTTTATTTTGATATTGAACATAACGATTTTTGGTTGAATGGTTGGGGAGAAAAACCAATAGATTTACAGGAATCCTTTTTGATAGCCAAACAAATGATTGATGAAGCACCAAAACTGATTCCGATTCGAGGACATAGATATATTCCCGAATTTCCGAATGAAAGAAATAATCCTGTTTTTTCAGTTTATCAAACAGACATTATTTATTATGGGAATAATCTTTGGAACTATTTTGAAAATGAATTCTCCTATTACTTTAAAAAATCTACATATCAAATAAATGAACCCGTTAAGCAAATAAATTTTTGGTCGTTATTTGCAGAAGAGCTAATTTAATCTTTACTCTATTCCCACTCGATCGTCGAAGGCGGTTTTGATGAGATGTCGTAAACAACGCGGTTTACTCCTCTGATCTCGGAAGTGATTCGCGACGAAACTTTGGCGAGAAAATCGTGCGGAAGTCTGGCCCAATCGGCGGTCATTCCGTCGGTTGAAGTGATCGCCCGGAGAGCGATGGTTTTTTCATACGTGCGGAAATCGCCCATGACGCCGACCGATTGGATCGGCAACAAAACGGCGAAGGCTTGCCAGGTTTCTTCGTAGAGTTCGGCTTTTTTGAGTTCTTCGATAAAGATTTTGTCCACGCTTTGGAGAAGTTCGACTTTTTCGGGCGTGATGTCGCCGAGGATTCTGACGGCCAGACCGGGACCGGGAAACGGATGTCTCTGCAGAATTTCATCGGGAATTTCGAGGTCTTTGCCGATCAGACGCACTTCGTCTTTAAATAATTCCCGCAAGGGTTCGATGAGTTTTAAGTTCATTTTTTTCGGCAGACCGCCGACGTTGTGATGCGATTTTATCGTCACGGATGAACCGCGAAGCGAAACCGATTCGATAACATCCGGGTAAAGCGTTCCTTGCACGAGATATTCGACATTGCCGATCTTTTTGGCTTCCGCTTCAAAGACTTTGATAAATTTTCGTCCGATGATCTTTCGTTTTTCTTCCGGATCGGTGACGCCTTTTAAAGCTTTATAAAATTCTTTGCTCGCATCAACGCCGACGACATTTAAATGCAGTGCGTCCTCGTAAAGTTTGAGCGTGTCTTCAAATTCCTTGTGCCGCAACAAGCCGTTGTTGACAAAGATGCAGACCTGTCTTTCGGCGATCGCTTCGTGGACAAGCGTGGCGGCGACGGTCGAATCAACTCCGCCCGAAAGACCGCAGACAACCTTGCCTTTTTCGCCGACTTGTTGCTTGATCTTGCCGATCTCTTCTTCAATAAACTGTTTCGGCGTCCAGTCGCCCGCCGAGTTGCAGATGTCAAAGAGAAAATTTTGCAGAATCTCTTTGCCTAAGCTTGTGTGCGAAACTTCCGGGTGAAACTGCACGGCGTAGATTCTTTTTTCGGGATTTTCAAACGCGGTGATAACTTCGCCGGTCGTCGCGGTTTTGTGAAAACCGGCGGGCAAAGCGGTGACGTGGTCGCCGTGGCTCATCCAAACGTCAAGTTCTTCCGGCAGATCCGTAAAAAGTTCGGTCTTTCCGCTCAGACGTTTCAAGGTCGCGTGGCCGTATTCTCGCCGCATCGCCGGCTGCGACTCACCGCCGAGGTCAACGGCGATCAGCTGCATTCCGTAGCAAATCCCCAAGATCGGCGATTCGATATTTTTGTAAAAATCTTCCTCAAGCCGCGGTGCGTCTTCGTCCGTCACACTCGAAGGCCCGCCCGAAAGGATGACGCCTTTCGGATTCATCTCAAGAATTTTTTCGGTTGAAAGATGAAACGGATGAATCTCGCAGTAAACGCCGAGTTCCCGCACACGCCTTGCGATCAGCTGTGTATATTGCGAGCCGAAATCAAGAATTAAAATAAGTTCGTGTTGCAAAATAAAAAATATCTCCAAATTTTATTAAAGCAAGGATTATAACTTGTGTTTGAATTAGTGAGAAGTCAGTTTATAAAGATTTATTCGTCAAAAACAAAACTCTCTGCTATATTTTGAACACAAAGCGTTTTACTCAATCCTAGATCAAAAGGAAAACTTAATGGCAGAAACTTCCGAAGTTTTGGACGAAAATATTCCGAAAAGCAAGATTTGGCAGGTCATCGGTGCGTCGAGTGCCGGGACGGTGATCGAATGGTATGACTTTTATATTTTCGGCTCCTTGGCCGCGATCATCTCGCCGCTTTTTTATCCGAAGGGAAACGATACTCTCGCCTTGATCGCTTACCTTTCGACCTTTGCCGTCGGCTTTATCGTGCGTCCCTTTGGAGCTTTGTTTTTCGGACGGATCGGCGATCTCGTCGGACGGAAATTCGCCTTTTTGATTACGCTTCTGCTGATGGGCGGAGCGACCGCCGCCGTCGGTTTTTTGCCGACCTATGAAACCATCGGAATCTTCGCTCCCATCGCTTTGATCGTCATCCGTATTTTGCAAGGACTGGCCTTGGGCGGCGAATACGGCGGGGCGGCAATCTATGTGGCCGAGCATGTTCCTGATAATAAACGCGGGTTTTACACGAGTTTTATCCAGATCACGGCTTCCTTCGGTCTGCTCGTTTCGCTCGCCGTGATTTTAATTATCCAGAACACGATGTCGGCGTCCTGCAGGGTTTTGGCGTCGGAGGGCTTGAGCGCGTATGCATGGGGTGATGCAGTGCCGGTGAGCAATGCGCGCGGCGTTGCTATATCACCCATGACGCCTGCCACCAGGGCGGCAAGTGGCTTGATGGTGGACACGGCCTTAGGCGGGGCGGCGGCAGCGGTGGTCGCCGCAAACGCGCTCAGGGCCAAGAGGCCGAGAACAAGGCGGGCGATAGGAGCTTGTACTTTGTGCGGCATCCTGCCGTGTCGTTCGATGTTCATGTCCAGCTTCATCGTCGCTTTCCGATATGTTATAATATTACACTAGCGGAGTGTTATAATATAACGTAGAGCCAGACAAGCGAGAACTGAAACGCAAGGCGCCGAAGGCTGTTGGGTGGACGATGATCAATAGGCTGATTTCGATGCGCGGCATGGGCGTTTCCGAAGGCGGGCGCTGGCGGGTGCAGGGGGTCAACCTCGATATCACGCGCGGTGAAATCGTCACGCTGGTGGGGCCGAACGGATCCGGCAAATCGACGACGGCGAAGGTTGCGACGGGGGTTTTGAAACCCAGCACCGGCGAGGTGACGCGGCTGAAGGGGCTCAAGATCGGCTATGTGCCGCAAAAACTCGCCATCGACTGGACGTTACCGCTGACGGTCAAACGGCTGA
>JBGTRS010000191.1:0-8103 GCA_041940665.1 Pyrinomonadaceae bacterium
GATATAGCCGTATGGAGTTCTCGTAGTCCATGCGATAAAGGCTGAAGTAGGCCCAGTGATAGATAGTGGTGGGTTGGCCCTGATTTATAATCTTGGAATAATGTTTGTCGAGAAGATCCTTTGCGCCATCTTTCTTCTCGTTGTAGAAACTAGGTTCGAAAGTGAGAGATTCAAGCAAAGCAGCTTCGCCGGCTTTGTGGTCCCCGCTACGGAGTTTCTTCAAGGCGAAGGAGAAGTGCCCCTCAGAGTCTTCTAGCATCAGTTGATCAAAGTCGCGCTTGTCCTTGAGTTGGGGAGTCTGGAAGGTTGTTGCTCGGAGCGAGAGGTTGATCAAAGCGGCTTGCAGCGACTTCGAGTCGTTGAAACGTTGCGATTTTCCTGGTGTATGAGTTAGCGTAAAACGAAGCTCCGCTTCTAGTTCGTCGGCCAGGCGATCCGACAAAGCGGCGCGCAAGAAGTCACGCCGATCGGTTCGGCCAAACCCGTTAAATTCGATGCGAGGATCATCGCCGCCACGAATAAGGATTTGGAGCTGGAAGTTTCGGAAGAAAGATTCCGCGAAGACCTTTTTTACAGGCTCAATGTCGTCGAAATAAATCTGCCGCCGCTCAGGGACAGACGCGAGGATATTCCCCTGCTCGTCAAACATTTCGTGACCAAATCCGCCCAGGCTCAAAGTTCACCCGAAAAACAGATCACAAAGGATGCGATGTCCACGCTTTTAAATCACCGCTGGCAGGGCAACATCCGCGAACTGCAAAACGCCATCGAACGGGCATTTATTTTGAGCGGCGAGGAGATTGACCTCGAAAGTCTTCCGCCGCGGATCAAGAACGGAGCAAATAACGCTTACGAAATACGCGACCCGGAAGGCTTGCGTCTGACTCTGGAAGAGATGGAACGCCGGTATATTTTGGAGATTTTGAATTCCGTCAACAAAGACAAAGCAAACGCCGCCGAAATTCTCGGCATTGATCTTTCGACGCTTTACCGAAAACTGAAAAAGTATAATGAATTTTAAATTTATTGAGTCTGCAGGATCAAAACGAAATAATCCGTTCCGTCAACTCTTGTTAAAGAACCGTTGGCATACGGCGATTTGAAAAATATATCCGCTTTATATCCCGTTCCTTTGATTGATTCATCGCCCGAGGTCTGACTTTTGGCGATCAGTTCCGCCGGAAACCAGGGTTCGGAATCAATTTTCGCTTCAAATGGATCGCCTTTTTCCTGCAATCGTTCGATAAGTTTTTCCGTATCTTCCTTGGAAAATTTTAGAACCGCCGTCAATTTCCGGTCGTTCGGTCCCGGAACCCGATTATTATTTGAAGTTTCACCGAGCGTATCTTCCCGGTAGAGATTTTCTTCAGGATCAAAAGGAAGATTTATAAGACTCTTTAGTTCGGCCTCATTATCTTCGGCAACATTTGCATTCGGATCAACATTCACATTGGTGTTTTTGTTGATTTCGGGACGTAATTTGTTGACCTCGCCTTCATCAATATCAGGGGCGGAACAGTTGATCTGGATTATTGAAATTATAAAGATTAAAATTACAGTTTTTCGGTTTAGACCCATAATTTGAACATTGTAGATTTTATGTTAAATCAATGCAACGAAACTTCAGCCGTGTGTTTTTGTGTTTTTCCGGAAATTTTGCGTAAATTAATTTGAGACGCAAAATTTCAAACATATTTTTATGAACATTTTACGCCGCATCAAAGCCTTTATCATCCGCGATTTTCAACTCGTTGTTTCTTACCGTTTTGAGTTTTTCATCAAAATTTTGTGGATTTTAGGCGTAACGACGACATTTTATTTTATTTCAAGACTCGCCAATTCCGGCTTTATCAATTTCCGCTATCCGCATTGGCAGGATCTCTTGCCGGCCTGGCTCATCGGGCTGGCGGTTTTAAATTATTTTCTCGTCGGTTTCGGTTCACTCGCCAATGCGATCCGTCAGGAGCAAATGCAAGGCACGCTCGAAAGTGTTTTATTAACGCCGATCAATGTCCCGACCGTAATTATTTCGAGTTCCGCCTGGGCTTATGTAGAAGCCACCTTTTATTCGTTTCTATATCTTTTTTTCGGCTGGCTGTTTTTTAACGTCGAATACAAAGGAAGCTTTCTGCTGGCCGCCACGCTTTTACTTTTAACGACACTCTCGCTCGCCTGCCTCGGAATTTTATCGGCGAGTTTTGTCATGACATTTAAACGCGGCGACCCGTTTGCGATTCTGATCGGTGCCGGAACGGCACTTTTTTCTGGGGTTTTCTTTCCAAGAGAAATGCTCCAGGAAGAACTCGGTGCGGCCGGAAACGCCCTTTCGGCGATCAATCCTTCGACTCACGGTCTGGACGGCATCAGAAGCATCTTGATTCAGGGCAAAACTTTCGCCGATGTCCGACCGCAGCTTCTGATCTTGCTCGGATTTCTCGCCGTTCTGCTTCCCTTTTCGATCTGGATCTTCTCGCGTGCCGTCAGGCGGGCCAAACGCGAAGGCAGTTTGATCCAATATTAAAATCCTGATCCCCTGAGATGTTTGTTATTTATTGATTCATAAATTAAAATAAAAGCGTAAATCATTAACAAAAAAAGGAATTATCAAAATTTTTATTATGCCTGAGATCAAAGAAAAATTATCGAAAAGCCAAGAAGAAAAACAGCGTTGGGAAGAGGAAACTCTCAAGCCCGTGACCGAAAAACGTCCCGAAAGAAAGGATTCCTTCGAAGGCGTATCCCTGGAACCGGTCGAAAGACTTTACACGCAGGCCGATGTCGAAGATATAATTTCCGACGGCGATGTCGGTTTTCCGGGCGAATTTCCATACAAACGCGGAATTCACCCGACGGGTTATCGCGGCAAACTCTGGACGATGCGGCAGTTTGCCGGATTTTCTTCGCCGGAGAAAACCAACGCCCGTTTTAAATATCTGATGAAACAAGGTCAGACGGGTTTATCGGTCGCCTACGATCTGCCCGCTCTGATGGGACTCGATGCTGATTCGCCTTTGTCGGAAGGCGAAGTCGGCAAATGCGGCGTAGCGGTTTCTTCTTTTGCCGATTTTGAAGTTTTGTTTGACGGCATATTTTTGGAAGACGTCACCGTTTCGCAGACGATCAACGCACCGGCCTGGATTTTCTTAGCGTTTTACGCCGCTCTCGCCGAAAAACAAGGGGCGGATTTCAAAAAGATTTCCGGCACTCTGCAAAACGATATTTTGAAAGAATACATCGCTCAAAAAGAATGGGTTTATCCGATCAAACCGGCGATGAAACTCGTTATTGACACGTTTGAATTTTCGTCAAAACATCTGCCGAAATATAATCCGATCTCGGTTTCGGGTTATCACATCCGCGAAGCCGGTGCGACCGCTTTGCAGGAATTGGCATTCACTTTACGAGACGGCGTCGAATACGTTCAATACGGCATCGAACGCGGTCTGGATGTTGACGAATTCGTCCCCCGCATCTCGTTTTTCTTTAACGCCCACAATGATTTCTTTGAGGAAATTGCCAAATACCGGGCGGCCCGAGTCATCTGGGCGGAGACGATGAAAAACCGTTTCGGGGCAAAAAATCCGCGGACGATGCAGATGCGTTTTCATACGCAAACGGCGGGAGTTTCGCTGACCGTTCAGCAACCCTTGAACAATATCGCCCGCGTCGCTATCCAAGCCCTCGCCGGAGTCTTAGGCGGAACGCAAAGCCTGCACACGGATTCCTACGACGAAGCACTCGCACTTCCGACCGACGAAGCCGCTCTGATCGCCCTGCGAACTCAACAAATCATTGCCGAAGAAACGGGCGTCGCCAACACGGTTGACCCACTCGGCGGTTCGTATTATCTCGAAGCTTTGACGCAAAAAATGATTGACGGATGCTACGAATACTTCGACAAAATTGACGGTTTCGGCGGAATGGTCGAAGCGGTCGAAGCCGGCTTCCCGCAGAGAGAAATTCAGGAATCCGCCTACCAATACCAAAAAGCGGTCGAACGCGACGAACAGATCATCGTCGGCGTCAACAAATACCGTATGCACGATGAAGTTCAGAAAATTGATATTCTCCAAATTGACGAAACCGTCCGCGATCACCAATTGGAAAGATTGGAACGAGTAAAAACCCAACGCGACAACGGTGCGGTTGAAAATGACCTTGAAAAACTCAAAAAAGCATCAATCGCCGGCGAAAACCTAATGCCCGCAACCATCGAAGCCGTCAAAGCCTACGCCACCGTCGAAGAAATCTGCACGGCTTTAAGAGATGTTTACGGAGTTTATGAAGAACCTGCTTTTTAGAAGATAAAAATGGCTAAATTAAGCAACTTACAACTTGAACTTTTGCGTCTTTATGGCAACGATGTTTCCGAAGAAACCTTGCGTGAAGTGAAAACTGTATTAACAAAATACTTTGCCGATTAAGTAACCAAAGAAATGGACAAAGTTTGGGAAGAAAAAAATTTAACCGAGGAAGATATGATTGACTGGACAAATGAACACAACCGCTCTGAAAATCGTCATTGATAAGAATATTCGAAATAAGTTTGAGATTAGCGGTCGAAAAACCGCGATATGTTTGTAGCCCATAACGCAAGTTATGGGAACAGTTCAAATCGTAATTTTAGAGCGGTTGAATAACCGCGACATATATGATTTTATATCGCCATTTTCAATGGCTTTTTTATTTTGGTTCAACTATGCCCACGATTTGTATCGTGGGCTACAAATATGACGTCGGTTTCACCGACTTAATCTGGCTTTTTGGTTTGGGAATGAGATTGACTCGGTAATTTTAAATACAATGAAAAAATTTAACTTTATTCATAAAACGAGTGTTTTGCTGACACTCTTTTATTGTGTCTTCTGTTTTTCTCAAACAACTTTTGCACAAATAAAATTTGCTCAAATTTTTTCCGATAATGTCGTGTTGCAACGCCAGAAACCGATTCCGGTTTGGGGATGGGCAAAGCCTTCCGAAGATGTGATTGTTTTGCTTGAAAAGCAGAAGCAGACTGCAAAAGCCGATAAAGACGGAAAATGGATGGTTAATTTCAAGCCGATGGAAGCGGGCGGACCTTTTGTTTTGGAAGCGTCGGCGGATTCGGGGAAAGTTTTGGTGAAAGATGTTTTGATCGGCGAGGTTTGGCTTTGTTCGGGGCAGTCAAATATGGAATGGACTGTGAAACAGGCGAAGGATTTTGAAAATGAGAAAAAAGATGCCGATTATCCGATGATCCGGCATTTTTTTGTCGAGCATGAAGTTACGATTTCGCCTGAGAAGGATCTGAAAAAAGGCGTTTGGGTAAAAAGTTCGTCCGAAACTTTCGGAGATTTCACGGCGGTCGGGTTCTTTTTTGCCCGGAAAGTTTATAAGGAATTGGGCGTACCGGTCGGACTTGTGCATTCGTCGTGGGGCGGTTCGCAGATCGAGGGCTGGATCAGCAAAGAAGGGATGATGGCGTCGGATGAATTCAAGGATTACGCAATTAATTTTCCCAAAGATTGGGCGGAAGCCGATGCGAGATTGGAGCGGCAGTTAAAGCAAAAGCTCGTCGGTACTGCGGATTTTAATCCGACTTTGGCGGACGAGAAAAGATACACAAATTCAGATTTTGATTTTACAAAATGGCACAAAGCCGGAGCAATGGGGCAATGGGACTGGCAAGGAATCTGGGCGTGGCGTGGAAACGGCTTTATGGCGAAAACGGTCGAAGTTCCCGCTGAATTTGTCGGCAAAGAAACTATTTTAGGTCTCGCCGGAGGATTTAATTACAACGAAGTTTATATCAACGGCAAACAGGTTTTTGCCGGAATCTTAAAAGGCGAAAAACGCGAGGTGGTCGTTCCGCGAAATTTCTGGAAAACCGGCGAAAACAAACTCGTCGTCAAAATGAACAAAATGATTGAGCCGGAATGGTTCGGGCTTGGGTTAATGGGTTCGGCGGACGATGTTTTTGTCAAAACGGACGATAAAAAAATTATGATCGGCGGAAACGGATGGCATTTGATGCCGTCGTTTGCGGAAGAACACACCTACGCACATTCGAGCAACAACCTCGGCACGACCATTTACAACGGAATGATCGCACCTCTAATTCCCTTTTCCATCCAAGGCGTGCTCTGGTATCAGGGCGAGACGAATGCCGGACGCTCCTATCAATACCGAAAGGCTTTTCCGCTTTTGATAAACGACTGGCGTTCAAAGTGGAACGACGATTTCTATTTTTACTTCGTGCAGTTATCGAGTTTCGGCAGTAATCAAAGCAGTAATGTTGGAAGCGGTTGGGCGGAATTGCGTGAAGCTCAGACAATGACTTTGAGTTTACCGAAAACCGGAATGGCTGTGACGATCGATATTGGTGATGCGAACGATATTCACCCGGTAAATAAACAGGATGTCGGGTTGCGTCTGGCGGCAAATGCACTCAAACAAACATATGGCAAAGATGTGCCCTTCAGCAGTCCGATGTTCGATTCAGTAAAATTTGTAGAGGAATTGGCTTTTGTTTCATTCAAATTCACATACGACGGTTTAACGGCAAGAGATAAATTCGGCTATGTTCGCGGTTTTGAGATTGCCGGAGATGATAAAAAATTTCACTATGCCAAAGCCGAGATCGAAGGCTTTAAAATTTTCGTTTGGAATAAAAATGTCAAAAATCCGGTTGCCGTTCGCTATGCCTGGTCGGAGGCACCGATCGATGCCAATGTTTATAATTCGGCGGGATTTCCGTTGTCACCGTTTCGCACCGATGACTGGAATGGAGTTACGATAAACTCAAAATTCAAGTAAAATATCTCTGCAAGTCTTAAATTACAGCTTAAACTTTTTCAAAAGCCTGCGTGCTTCTTTTGTATGTTTATGTTGCGTTCCGAACTGTTCTTTAAGGCTTTCATAACTCTCCAGTAAATATTTCTGTCCTTCCTGACTTTCATTCAGTTTCATCAAACATTCGCCGTAGAGACTTTTTGTCGTTGAGATCAGCCAGTGATCTTTTGAAAGGGTTTGTTTTCGCAATTCCAGACATTCTTCAATGTATCCGCGGGCAATATCAGGCTTGTTTTGGGACATAAAACTTTTTCCCATCACCCAGAGACAGCAATTGACCGAGATATGTTCATTCGGCAAAGTGCGTTCCCGCATCTTCAAAACTTTGCCTGCCCAATGAATGGCTTCTTCGTTCTCTTCATTTACGACCAATGAATATGCCAGGGAATAATATGCCCAGGCGAGTTCGGGATGGTCATCACCGAATAACTTCTGACGTATCTTGATGGCTTCAATCCCCAGTTTTCTGGCTTCATCCGGATTTTGTTTATGAATTAAAAGAACCAGTTGAATCAAGCCCTGAGCTGTGTCGGGATGTTCGTTGCCGTATTCTTCTCTGAAAATTTTTATTGATGTGCGGAGAAGTTTCTCAGCCATATCCGTTTCTTCCAAAATCAACAAAACTCCGCTCAGACGCATCATTGCCCGTGCCGTATCCGGATGATTTTCACCGGCCTCCTGCCTTAAAATATTTATCTGGCGGTTTAGAACCTTTTTAGATTCCTTATTTTTGCCGGTCAAAACCAGTAAATAACCGAGATTCCCCAAAACTGCGGCGAAATCCGATTTATTTTTTACTTCAAAATTTTCAAGAATTTCCAAAGCCTCCCGATAAAACGGCTCCGCCGCTTTCAGATCACCCTTTGCCTGCAAATATTCGCCGAAATGATTAATGCTCATCGCCGTATCGAGATGATTGCGTCCGAAGATTTTTTGGCGCATTTCGAGTGCGTTTTCAAGATGCGGTTTTGATCTTTCGAGATCGCCCAGACTCAGATAGGTTAGACCGATGGTCGTATGAAGGTCAGCGGCTATTTCCGGCTGTTTTTCAAAATTCGTGTCAATGCTTTCGGTAGCAATTCCCAAAACTTCCAAAAAGATTCAATTCCCCAGTTTCCAATTTCCCAGATCCCAATTCCCCATTTCCGATTTCTGACAGGAAATATCCTATTCCCGCAACCCTCAAAATTATCAAGAGCTTTGGCTAACAGCCTGGATCGTGTTTCCTTCATGTGTGAGGTTTTGGGCACCAACAAATGCACCCAAGCGGAC
>JBGTRS010000192.1:0-8069 GCA_041940665.1 Pyrinomonadaceae bacterium
CTTAAAGAGAAAAGCGATACATCAAGAGTCGCCGAACAGATCGAATCCATCAAAGAGTTTTACGGGATTGAAAAACAAAGACTGGATGAACTTTTGAAGGGAACTTGAGCTGTTTTTTTAAAATTCCGGTTAAATCCGAATTCTAACCTTGCACGCCTTATTTTTTACCTTCGTATTTATGGTCTATTTCTTGCTTATATTCGGGTTGACGGTTTAGCTTTAAAACCGTGTTGAATTTATGAACAGCCGATTTTTTCGGGCTTTCACGCAAATATCACGTCTTTTGAGTTGAACTAACGCTAGCAGTTTTTGTCAGCCTAGAAATGACGAATTTTGTCACATTTCCATATTTTCAACAAAATTTAGCTTCCAAATCTTAAAAAAATTTCAAACCTTTTAGAAAAGACTACCCGAAAACTATGAAACTAGAATTTGAATCGAACACCGCTTCCCTTCCGTTGATTGACCATCATGATGTTGATGAAATCATTTCCGACAGTGATTCACCCGAAGTTACCAGAATGCTTCGGAAAGGTATCAAAGCCGCTCAGGAAGGCCGCCGCTCCGAAGCCCGCACCCAACTTCTGCGGGTGACGGAAGCCGATGCCAATAATGAAAACGCCTGGCTCTGGCTCGCGTCCATCAGTGAATACCCGGAAGAATTACTGGTCTTTCTCAAAAATGTTTTGAATATCAATCCCGATAACGAAAGAGCCAACGAATGGGCCAAAGCCACCGAAACACTGATGGCCAAAACCTTCGTCCAACGCGGTATTGATGCTTCCAAAAACGATCAGAACGAACTCGCCAAACAGTGCTTTCTGCAAGCCATCGTGCACGACAGCAAAAGCGAATTGGCCTGGCTCTGGCTGGCGTCCGTTTCCGATTCACCGGAAGAAAAAGTCTCTCATCTGCAGAAAGTCTTGAGTATCAATCCCGATAACGAAAACGCCACGTCTTCTCTCAAATCCACCAAAAATCAGATGGCCAGATCAATGATGCCGGAGGCCAATCAGGCGGCGATCGCCGGAAACCGCGAAGATTCGCTTAAACTCCTCGACGAAATTCTCAACGATGCTCCCGAATTTGAAGACGGTTGGATGCTGAAAGCCCATCTGGCCGAGTCATTTGAAGAAAAGATCGCTTATTTCGAGCAGGTTTTGGAAGTCAATCCGAGCAATCAGGTCGCCAAAGCAAATATCGAATCATTGCGGGCGATCGTCGGCCAATCGAACGGTTTTAAGGATGAAGATTTCGAATCGGTTGAAGAGGCTCTGGATTTGCTTGAAATGGACTCGGACGACTCGGCAGAAATGAATATGGATGATTCATCCGACGAAGATTTTGAAATTGATCTGACCGACGACGCTCAACCGGAATCCGAAGCAGATGCCGTTGAAATGCGGGAAGAAGAAACAGACGAAGATTTTGAACCGGCGAAAGAAACCGCCGATATGCGGGGTGAGTCCGATGAATTCGCCGGTTCCGAAGATGAGGATTATGCTTCTGAAGATGAGCATTATGACGAACACATAGAAGCCGAGAGTTCTTATGAAGCCGAAGTTTCCGAAGAATACGAAGAACATCATTCCGAAGAAAATGAAGGTCATCACGACGAAGCCGTTGGTGAACCGGAAGAGTCGGAAGACGATCACGTTTCGGCGGAAGTCGATTTTGAACCCGAAGAGTCGGATGATTACGACGCCGTCTCTTATGATGAATCCGAAATAGAAGCGGAAAACCAGCAAATGGAAGCCGATTTCGAAGAGGAAGAAGCCGTACCGGAAGACGAGGATCAGGAAGATGGCCGGGCGGAATTTGAAGCGGACGAAACGGAAACCGCACAGGAAGCGGAACATTTTGAAGTAAAACAAGTTGAAACAAAGGTATGTCCGTTCTGCAATCAGGAAAATGAACAGCAATCGTTTGCCTGTCATTCCTGCAATGCGGTTTTAACGCTTTCCGATATGGAAACACTGCTTTCTCAGAATAAAGCCGATAAGGATTTGATCAAAGAAAAATTGGAAGAATGGGAAGCCGCAAAAGAAGCTCAGGATATTTCATTTAATGAACTCAAATTGATGGGAATCGGCTATCTCAATCTCAAAGAATACCGGAAGGGATTCGAGTGTCTGCAGGAGGCTTTTGCCAAAGACACCAACAATGTTCTGCTCAGTTCTCATCTCGATACGCTGGCAATAAGGATTTCCGAAATCGAAGAAAAAGCGAACAAATCACAGCCCAAGAGCAAAAGCATTCTGGTCGTTGACGATAGTCCGACCGTCCGTAAATTGATTTCCGGCAAGCTTGAAAAATGCGGCCACGAGGTTGTCTGTGCGGTTGACGGAATGGATGCTCTGGCCAAAGTCAACGAGTTTGTTCCCGATCTGATCCTGCTCGATATCACGATGCCGCGGATGGACGGTTACCAGGTTTGCAAACTGATCCGCGGAAACGATGCGACCAAGGATGTGCCGGTCGTCATGATCTCGGGTAAAGACGGATTTTTCGATAAGGTTCGCGGCAAAATGGCCGGCACGACAAATTACATCACCAAGCCGTTCGGTCCCGAAACCTTAATGAAAACGATCAATGAATATATCGGTTAATCGTCGGTTATTGGTCACCGATAAATTTCTCCCATAATTTTTTTTTTCGCTGTAAACTTTCGGAAATTCTAAAGGACAAATGAATAAAACCAAGCATGAGAATCTGTTCGATCTGGATGTGGTTTCCCTTGAAACGCTTACGGATGTATCGGAGAATCTTCTCACCGACACTCAAAATACCCACATCAAAGGAAAAAAATACATCATCTTTATGCTTGATGAAACCCATTTTGCGATTCCGGTCGAGAGAATATCCGAAGCCGTCCGCCCGCTGCCCATTACAAGCCTTCCGAATGTTCCCGAATGGTTTATCGGGATTGCGAATTTACGCGGCGAAGTTATTACGATCATAGATTTGCAGACGCTTTGGAATAAGAAAACAAATGATTCTCCCAAATCGAAACTCATCGTTCTGCGTCCGGTTGATTCATTTACCTATATCGCTTTCAAAGTTGATAAATTACGCGAGATCGTCACCTTGTCGGATGAGGAAATTGAATTCGTCGAAAATAAAAATATGCCGTATTTAGCCGGAACGGTCGAACATAAAACCAACTCGGTAAATTTAATAAATATTGAAGAAGTTTTTGCTTCTCTAAAACTCAATTAAAAATGAAACTTCTGTAACCCCGGAGAAGAAACTTTATGGCTCTAAAAAACGGAAACTCTTTGTTCAATTCGCTGAGAGGAATTATTTGGATTTCGACCAGCGTTTTGGCTTTTTTTATATGTACATTCGGTTTGATTTCCTACCTCGTCGTGACGCTTTTAACCAATGAAGTTTTCTATGCCATATTCATTCCCTTCTTATTTCTTGCGTTTTCCGTGATCGTTTTTGGTTGGTGGCTTTCCAATGAATTGGTCAATCCGATCGATAAAGTTACATTATTGGCCAAAAGTCTCGAAAGAAACTCCTCCTCATCACTTCCGAAAACGTCGGGTTCGAGCGAAACCGATCAGCTTCTGCAGATTCTGCACCGCAACTCTCAACAGATGCAGAATGTCGTCACTTTAATGGACAAGGTCGCCAACGGCAATGTTGATGTCGCTCTCACGCCGTTGAAAGGCTCCGACCGTTTGACCGCTTCTTTTCAAAAACTGTTGTCGAAGGTTTCCGAATCCATCAATGCCAAAGAAGAACTGACCAAACTTGAAAATGAGATCGAAGCCCTCAAAAACGAAACTTCCGCCATAAAAAACGGTAATCTGAATGCCGAATTAAATTCCGAATATCGCGAAACGAGAGAGATTGCCGAAACGGTCAAATATCTTCTGGAAAAATTGAATCTTTTGATCACGCTCATCAAAGTTGATTCGTATCAGGCAGATCATTCGGCCAATGAGGTTGAAAAAACTCTCGAAAACCTGGTTAAGGACGATGAAAATAACATTCAGGAAATAAATATGGCCTCGAATGTTCTTCAGAAAGTTCCCAATCTGATCGAAAAAATTTCCGATGAACTGATGAGTTCGGCAAAATCCGCCGAACATACGATCGAAAAAACCCGTCAGGGCACGGAAATTTCACAAAGCAATGCCGAAACGACCGGGCAATTACGAAGCAAATTGCGGGAAGCGGTCAATCTCATCCAAAGCCTCAACGAACGCTCTCAGGAAATCGCCAAAGTTGCCAATCTGGTCGAGGATGTCGCCAACCGCACGAATATGATCGCTCTGAACGCTTCCATCCAGGCGACCGAGATGGGTGAAGACGGCCGCGGTTTCGTTCTCATTTCGGAGGAACTCGAAAGACTGGCGGAACGTACCAACGGAACGAACAAACAGCTTTCTACTCTCAACAAGGCAATTTTGACCGAGATCGGAAAAGTTGAAGATTCGATCAAAATCTCGATGGGCGAAGTTGCCGATCTGTCGAAATTTGCCGTCGAAACAAATAACATTTTGGGCGAACTTGAAAGATACGTCATCCAGTTTTTGAATCTGCAGGATAATCTCATTACGCTTTCAACCGACCAATCCGATGAAACCGACCGGGCCTACGAAACGATCGCATCCTTTCTTGCCAAGCGTGATGACAATATCAAATATCTGAAAGATTCCGCCGATCAAACAAAAACTATTTCGCAGTTGATGAAAAATCTTCAGCAGCATACGGCTGAATTTCGGGTCGCCGCCGAAACCAACGAGTTGCCGCGGACATCTTTTCAACCGCTCACCAACGGACACTATTCCGAAAATTCTTTGCCGGACGATGAGACCGGCTTTGACGGATATTCAACTCAGGATTTCAATGCGGCAAAGCTCACGACCGAGGAGTTCGAGAAAATGACGTATGATTCAAAGGAGTTTGATTCGGCAGAAATCGGCTTGGAAGAGTCGGATACGGCGGACGCTTTGCCGGAGACCAGTTTCGAATCGGTTCAGGCTGAAGAGTTCAGGGAAAATGAATTAAACAGTCCGGAATTAAGTTCCGACAATTTTTTTGATGACGGTTTCGAAATCGAAGGCCGGACGTCCGACGGCACATTCGCAATGGTTTCCGAAAATACCGAAGAAGAAGATATATTGAACCTGCAGAACCCGGAAGAAAATTCCAAACTCACGGCCTAGCTAAACTGACGAGGAGCAAAACAAAATTTTATGTCCAAAAATCCGCTTTGGAGTTTATTATTAAAAGTCTTTTCATTCCTGTCCATCGCCTTTCTCTTGTTCGGGGCAGTTTTGATCAATGCTCCCTATTTAGGCTTACCCGAAAACAAAATTCCGGCCGTTCTCATACTATGTTTCGGAGTTTTCACGGTGATTTTATCCCTGATCGCCGCCAATCTTTCGAACCTCAGTCTAAACCGCGAACTGAATGATGCATCACATTTTGCAAACCAGCTCTCACAGGGCGAATTGCTCGACGAAGAAAATTTCTCGAACAGCGAACTGATTCTCTCCTTAAAGGACATTTCCGACTATATGGAGGAAAAATCTTCTCTCGCCAAACAGATTGCCAAAGGTGATCTCTCGTCGGTCATCGTCCTGCGTTCGGAAAATGACAATCTCGGTCAGGCTCTCCAGAATATGAGCGAGCAATTACGCGAGATCGTCCAGACGCAGGAAAAACGCGACCGCCTCCAGCAATCCATCGTCAAACTTCTCGAAGAGGTCTCGCTGGTCGCCAACGGCGACCTGACCGTCCAGGCCGAGGTTTCCTCGGAAATGACCGGAGCGATCGCCGAGGCCTTGAACTCGATGACCAAAGAACTGCGTTCTCTGATCAAAAAGGTCAAGGACGTTACCTATGCCGTCAGTACATCCGCCAATTCGATCAACGATACGACCGAACAGCTCGACCGCGGAAGCGAAGCCCAGGCTTCGCAGATCTCGCGGACGACTTCGGCAATTTCGAATATGGCCTTGCAGATTCAGGAAGTTTCCAACAACGCGTCGCTTTCAGCCCAGGTGGCGAGCGAATCTTTAAACAACGCCCGCTACGGAAGCAAAGCCGTGCAGGACAATATCAACGCCATGAACGGCATCCGCAAACAGGTGCAGGAAACCGCCAAACGCATCAAAAAACTCGGCGAACGCTCGCAGGAAATTTCCCAGATCGTTCAATTGATTGACGATCTTTCGGAACGAACCAGTCTGCTTGCCTTAAATGCTTCTCTCCAGGCATCGCACGAAGGCAAATCGGGACGCGGTTTTGCCTTTGTCGCCGAAGAGGTCGAACGGCTCGCCGAGCGTTCGAACGATCTGACGCAACAGATCGCCGCCCTCGCTCAGACGATCCAGATCGAGACAAAAGATGTGGTCGCCTCGATGGAGGAAACGATCCACGAGGTCGTCGTCGGTTCGACGCTCGCCGACAATGCCGGTCAGGCACTCGTTGAGATCGAACAGGTTTCGACGCGGCTCGCCGAACTCATTCAATCCATCTCCGAATCCGCCAAACAGCAGGCTCAGTCTTCGGACGATATTTCCAAGGCGATGACGAACATCTCGAAAGTAACCGAACTCGTCAATATCGGTTCGAACCGTGCCGCCCATTCGGTCAAAAAACTTGTCGAACTTTCCGACGAACTCCGCAATGCCGTTGCCCCGTTCAAACTTCCCGAAGAAAGAGATATGCTTCGCAACCGCATCAACAACCAAAACTTTGACTCCCAGGAACGTTTTCTGAACTAAAAATGAAAGGTCAAAAATTTATGGATTCCGAAATATTAAAAGGATTTATCGCCGAAGCCGAAAGCTATATGCCGACCGTTCGCGGCGGTATTCTGCTTTGCACTCAAAATAATAAAGCCGGTAGCGAACTGGAAGCTTCCATCAAAAATCTGAACATGATCAAAGGTGCCGCCAAAATGCTCGAACTGGACGAGATAAATCAAATGGCCGATGAGCTGGAAAGGGATCTGAAAACTCTCGCCGATTCCAAAGAGGTCATAACGGACGAGCATACGAATTATTTGCTCGATAAACTGGCCAGACTCGAGGCCCGCACGTCCTCTCTGAATTTTGATCTCGATGATTTTAACCTCGACTCACCGGAATTCATCGAATCTTCCTTTGCCAGTTTGGTTTCGAACTCGTTGGAAGAAAATACCGAATCCGAGAAAGAGGAACCGGCTGAAGACGGTTTTGAAGATTTTGAAATTGACGAGGAGATGCTCGAAATCTTTGCGATGGAAGCCGAAGACCATCTGCAAAATATCAACGGGAATCTCGAGCTTTTGGAAAACGAACCGAACAACCGCGAGGCACTGCTCGAAATCCGCCGCAGTTCGCATACTCTCAAAGGCTCGGCCGGTATCGTCGGTCTGAAAACTCTCTCGAATCTCGCCCACAAAGTCGAAGACCTGCTCGATTATATTTCGGACAACGAGATCGAAAGCAATGAAGAGATCTTTCACCTGCTTCTTTCCGCCACCGACTGCATTTCCGCGGTTGCCAACAATGAAAACTCCGAGGATTTACCCGAAAAGATCAAACGGACGGAAAGCAGATTCGACGAGTTGCTGAAAATGCTGCAAACGGGCGATTTGCCGATCGCTGAAGATAAAGTGGAAGTTTCAGTCAAAGCCGAACCGAAAGAAACTCAGACCAAGGACTTTAAGATCGAAACCGCGGCCGATCCTTCGATCCACTCAAGTGCGATTCCGAATACAAATTCCGTCATTCGTGTTTCGCTGAACAAACTCGACGATCTGGTCAAACTCGTCAGCGAAATGATTTTCTCACAATCCGTTTTCGAGCAGAGACTTTCCGAATTGGATTTGCAGATCAACGAATTTCAAAACATAACCCGCCGGCTTCAGCACTCAACCGGAAAATTTGACACGGTTTTCGAATCGGGTTTGCTTGGAAGAAATATGGATCGAAAAACCTACAATAATTTCGCCAAAACGACGAATCCTTTCGGGAACTCAAACACCCGGAACGATTCGGAATTATCCGAATTCGACACGTTGGAGTTTGACCGCTACAACGAATTCAATCAGACGACCCGGG
>JBGTRS010000193.1:0-8065 GCA_041940665.1 Pyrinomonadaceae bacterium
GAAACAAGCCCGCATCGTCGAACTAAAATTCTTCGGCGGTCTGACGATCGAGGAAACAGCGGATGTTCTGGGTATTTCCCCGACCACCGTCAAGCGTGATTGGAAACTGGCAAGAGTCTGGCTGTATAAGGAATTGATAAAATAAAAGATCGAACTTTCGCAATGATTTCTGAAGGTGCATTGTAATTATCTTGAAGAATTAGCTTTCTGCGGTAGATATGAATTCAGAACGCTGGCAAAAAGTTAAAGTTTTATATAGTAAGGCAATCTCGCTCGAGCCCGACCAACGCGAGCAGTTTTTGTCAGACGCCTGCGGAAATGATTTGGAGTTGAAGCGTGAGATTGAAATCTTAATTGAATCCTCCGACGATGCCGAAAGTTTTATCAATTCTCCCGCCGCCGAATACTTTGCCGGTCTGATCGTCGAAAAAGATGTGCGGCTCGAAACCGGCGAACAGGTTGCCCATTACGAAATCATCTCGAATATCGGCGAAGGCGGAATGGGCGAGGTTTATCTAGCACATGATACACGTCTGAACCGCAAGGTCGCCATAAAATTGCTCGCCGCTCACATCACCGAGGATGAAGACCGCGTCCGGCGTTTTCGGCAGGAAGCCTTTGCCACCTCCGCTCTGAATCACCCGAACATCATAACGATTTATGAGATCGGTCAGCGGCAAAACAGAGATTTTATCGCCACCGAATTTATTGAAGGGAAAACTCTCCGTTCACTCTTAAGTGAGAAAACATTTTCGATTGCCGGGATTTTAGACATCGCCGCACAAATCGCTTCAGGGTTGGCGGCGGCACACGAAGCCGGAATCATTCACCGCGACATCAAACCGGAAAACATCATGATCCGCGAAGACGGTTTGGTTAAGATTCTGGATTTCGGCATTGTCAAATATCGTCCCGTTGAAGATGGACGAGAAGTTTTAATTGAAACCGCCGTCGGCGAAGTTATCGGGACAGCCGCCTATATGTCGCCGGAGCAGGCACGCGGTCTAGAAATTGATGCCCGGACGGATATCTGGAGTTTGGGCGTGATTCTCTATGAAATGATTGCCGGAAAATTGCCGTTCGAAGGCAAAACAAAATCAGACCGCATTGCCGCAATTTTAGAACACGAACCCGAACCGCTGAACAAAGCACGCCGCAAAGTTCCGTCCGAACTTGAACGGATCGTCAGGCGATCACTCGCTAAAGACAGGGAAGAACGCTATTCGGAAGTTGCCCTGATCGCAGAAGATTTACAATATTTACGTGAAACGGTAAGCGGTGCAGGCCCGAAACCTTTGATCTTGCCATCCTCGCGGAAATCCGCTTTCAGTCAACAATTCTTTTTATATGCCGCACTTGCCGCAGTGATTTTAATAGTAGGTCTCGCGGCGGTTTATTTTACGGGTTTTGGAAAAACATTTTGGCAATCTTCGAACACAAAAGATCAAACGTTGATCGAGCCGTCGTCGCAGCAACTGGTTTCGACATTTCCCGGAGCACATACGCAGGCAAGTTTTTCACCGAATGGAAACCGTATCGCGTTCCTTAATGAAATATCCGGCGTTCAGCAGATTTGGGTTAAAGATTTAAACGGGGGCGACCCGATTCAAATCACTTCGGAAAAGATGCCGGTCGCCCGACCTCGCTGGTCGCCCGTCGGTAATGAAATCCTTTACGTTCAGGGAAGCGGGGCAGAACGCGGGATTATCTTAATTACGCCTGCAGATAAAGAGCCGCGTAAAATCATTCAGGGAGGACGTAATCCGGACTGGAGTTGGGATGGTAAGAAGATCGTCTTCGAACGCGGCTTCGATATTTGGACGGCCAATAAAGATGGCAGTGACCAGCGTCGCGTTGAGGGTGTTCCTCAAACCGATCTTTTATGGGCTGACCGCTTCCCGGCTATTTCACCGGACGGATCAACTATTGCTTTCTTCCAGAACGATAAGGGTCCGATGGGAGATTACTGGCTGATTCCGGCGGAAGGCGGTCAGGCAAAACGCCTGACTTCCGACAGAATTTTCGGAGGAGCGGCGGCTTGGATGCCGTCCGGCACGCATATTATTTTCCCCTCGAAAAGAGGAGGAAGTATGACCTTGTGGAAAATTTCAGCCGAAGGCGGTCAGCCCGAACCCGTTTTGAGCAGTCCCGGAGAAGACACCGAACCGACTGTTTCGCGGGACGGACGAAAACTCATCTATACAAATACGCGGAAGAACAATACCTTAATGCTGACTGACGCTAAAAGCGGAAAGTCACGCCCCATGAAGGAAAGCCGCTTCGACATCGTTTATCCTTCATTTTCACCGGACGGTTCTGCGGTCGCATTTTTTCAGGTTGACGAAAAAGGCGATCTTCATATTTACGCTATCGGAACGGACGGCAAGAATTTGAGACAAATAACCAAGGGAGAAGGGGAGCGAAACCTTCATCCGCAATGGTCTGATGACGGCAAGACGATCTATTTTTATCAAATTCATCCCGAATTATCATTTCGCAAAGTTCCGGCAGAGGGTGGTGAAAGCATCGAACTTATCAAAGGCTGGGAATGGAGTACTCACAATCATGCTCAGGTTTCGCCGGACGGAACAAAAATTATTTACACAAAGATGGATCGGGGCAGACCGGCGGCAACAATGATGAGAGATATTTCGACCGGAAAAGAGACCTCTTTCATTACAACAATCCGGCAAATGCGTTGGTCGCATTCCGGCAAATTTATTGCCGGAATGGCTTCCGACAACATAATGATCTGCTCGATCGCGGATAATCTATGCAAAAAGATCGCCGGGGGATTACGACCTAAATGGTCAGGCGACGATTCGAAAATCTATTATCAAACTTATCCCGACACCCTCAGAAAAATTATCTGGGAAATATCGCCGGAGGGCGGGATAGCGAAAAAAGTAGCCGAATTAAAACCGATGGATATCTACAACCCATTTTACGCCGTTTCGTCAAAAGGAGAGATCGCCTGGACAAAATTCGAACAAAGTAAAAGCGAGCTATGGCTGGTTGATTTTGTAGTGGAATAACTAATTTATAAAAGTGTTCGGGATTTACTTTGGCAAAAAAGAAAAATGCATTAAATAAATCTTAACAAAAAACACGTCATCAAATGGTTTGTCCAAATGATACGGCTGGAAAATAAGAAAACGTGAGTTCGAGATAAGAAAACGTCTGCTTGAGTTGAAAAATCAACATTTTAGCCGATGAAATCGGCGATATATTGGTAGCCCACGATGCAAATCGTGGGAAAACGGTTCAAAATTTGATAAAGCCAGTTCAAATGGCGACATAAATTGTATGCCGCGGTTCTTCAACCGCTTGTCATGTTATCCGTAACTTGTTCCCATAACTAGCGTTATGGGCGGCGAAGCGGGGAATATGTTGCCGTCTTCGACGGCTTATCTCGAACTCACGTTAAGAAAACAATTATCCATCGTCAGCATTACCTATGAGTCGTCTGTATTTTCTCATTAATCTATGGAAGCGAAAAATTTGCCAGCCAGAGTTCGCTTTTGTTTTGCTGAAGTTTGAACCAGACGATCTGTCCCTGCGGCGACACATTGTAGAACATATTTGTCGAAATCATCGGACGCAGATCGGCAACTTTTTTTTCATCGCCGCCTTTTGTCGAGACTTTCCAGACCGATTCGCCATCAATATCGGAGGGGCTATAGTAATAAAGATGTGAATCATCAGACGACCATCTTGAATAGTAGCCGTTCGTTATTTTTCGGCATTGGTCGCCTTCAACCGGGCAAATTGCGATCTCGCTCAAATTCTGTTTCCCTCCCGAAATCAGCGTCCCGGTAATAAAATTGCCATCGTGCGACCAACGCGGATAGCGAAGCGGTAAGGTAAATTCCGTTTCCTTGCCGGTCGCGATGTCGCGGATAAAAGCGGCGGCGGATTTGCCTTTTTCCAGTCTTGTATAAATAATTTTGGTTTCGTCGGGACTGACATCCGCATCATTGTGCGTGTCCCAATCCCAGCCGGTGACGATTTCCGTAACTTTGCCGCCCGTCGCCGGAATTTTGCGGAATGAATTGGTCGGATACATCTGGTAATAATAAATCGTCCGTCCATTCTCCGACCATTGCGGCATAATATTTTTCTCATTCGTGCCTTTCGTGATCTGCACTAAATTCTCACCATTGGCGTCGGTAATAAAAATATGCAGGTCGCCGGAATTATTAAAACCGAAGAATGCAATTTTGCTCCCGTCGGGCGAAAAGGTCGGTTTAGTTATTTCCAGACGGCTTTCTCTCAGTTCGCGTGATTCTCCGGTTTTCGCATCGGTTACGGTCAAGATAAAACTTTTGCGTGTGTTGGTGTAGATGAGTTTGTTTCCATCACGGGAAATATCCGGCTCGGCATCTTCGCCCGCACCGCTTAAAACGGGTTCGGGTTCTCCGCCATCAACGGCAACACGCCAGAGCGTCAGACTTCCGCCGCGTTGCGATGGAAAAACTATATGGTTTCCGTCCGGCATCCAACCGGCCGCACCGCCGAAATTCAGATCGGAAGTCAGACGCTTGGCCTCGCCGCCCGCCGCCGGAATTATCCAGTAATCGCCCATCGGCCCTTTTTCGTTTTGGAAGAAAGCGATCTGCGAACCGTCGGGCGAAAAAGCCGGCATTCGGTCAACCAGTAAAAGATCGGTCGGCGGAACGCCTTTCACGATGCGTTGGTCTTTGCCGTCTTTATTTGCCGTCCAGATCTCATAACCGCGTTCAAAAACCAGACGCTTGCCGTCCCAACTCCAATTCGGATTGCGTCCGCCGTTGATGATTTTTGTCGCTTTGCCGCCTTCCGCCGAAACCAGACATATATCCGAACCGCAAGTGTAAGCGATTTCACTATCAATGGGCGACCAACGCGGACGTTCGGCACGTGCTTTGTCAAAAGTGACCTGCGTCGGTTCGCCCGCGTCTAAATCTTTGATCCAAACCTGCGGCGATTTATCATCGGCTTTGATAAAGGCGATGCGTTTACCATCGGGCGAAAAACTCGGTTGTATATGCGAGCCGGGAAAGGTCGAGATCAGACGCTGCTGTGACGACTTCACGATCGGCTGTGTCCGGGTTTGAGGGGATTGCCAGAATGTCTTTCCAAAATCCGTCAAAAACACGGCCGCGAAAACCGCACACAAAAAAACTGCGGCGATTCCGGCAAAGACATAAGGATGATTAAACGGTGAAAATTTTTTCGGCGGCAGACGCAAAGCCGTCCGTTTTTCCCCGCCCAGGCTTTTTTGCAAAAGATGCAGTTCCTCCGCCATCAATCCGATCTCGGCGTAGCGTTTCTCTTTATCTTTGGCTAGGGATTGAGTGACGATCCGTTCAAGTTCGGGCAGAATTTTACGGTTGATTTTTGTCAGCGATTCAGGTTCGTGTTCTAAAATGGCGGCGATGCGGTCTGATTTTGTTTTGCCCGGAAACGGCAATTTTCCGGCGGTCATTTCATAAAGAATCACGCCCAAACTCCAGATGTCGGTGCGTTCATCAATCTCAATCCCGCGTGCCTGTTCCGGCGACATATAGGCGGCCGTCCCGATAACTTCGCCGACGGCGGTTTCGACCAATCCCTTCCGTCCGTCTTCGCTCGGTTTGTATTTGGCAATGCCGAAATCCAAAATTTTAACCAAACCGTCTTCGCGGATCATGATGTTTTCCGGCTTGATGTCGCGGTGGATGATTCCGACGCCGTGTGCCGCCGCTAGTGCCGAGGCCGTCTGTAAGGCAACATCGAGAGCATCTGCCGTAGATAATCTTTTTCTCTGGAGGAGCGTGCGAAGCGTCATTCCGTCAACAAATTCGGTGGTGATAAAATCCCGGCCATGCCATTGGCCGATCTCGTAAATTGAGATGATATTCGGATGATTCAGGGCGGAAATGGCCAGAGCTTCCTGCCGAAACCGTTTGACGCGGATTTTGTCGGCAGTAATGTGAGCGGCGAGAAGTTTTAAGGCGACCCGGCGATTTAAGCGTTCATCTTTTGCCAGAAAAACTTCGCCCATGCCGCCGCGTCCGACCTCTTCGATAATCTCGAAATGCTCGATTCGCGTGCCTTTCGGAACGGATTCATCCCATTCGACTATTGTTCCCTCATTTTCTCCGTCGGACGAACTTAAAAGTCGTTTCGGTTTCGTTTGGTTTCGATTTCCTTCCGATCGTTCAACGGATTTTTTTTCAACTCCGCTCGAGTCCGAATTTATATCTTTACCGATCCGTTTGACATCAGCAATAAATTTGTAGCCTTTACCGGAAATGGTTATCAAAAAACGCGGGGCGGTCGCATTTTCACCGAGAGCCTTTCGCAGGAGCGATATGTTTACCGTTAAATTTCCCTCTTCGACAAACTGTTCACCCCAGACGGCGTCGAGCAGCTCATCTTTGCTGACGATCTCGCCCGGTCTTGCGATCAAAGCCAGAAGCAAGTCGAAAGTTTTCGGATTAAGTTCAACCGCATCGCCTCGCTTGAGCAGAACGCGGCGATGCGGGTCAACCGCAAATTCATCGAAAGAAAAGCCTGATTTTACTGCTGTTTCCATCGTTTTAATGAATTTTAATAAATTATAACCTCTAATTTTAAGGATTTTCAGTCCTCAAAAAATCAATAATTCTCCGTGTTTGAAAATGTTTTCAGGTTTGCCGATTTTAACACAGATAAAATTCAGCCGAAAATTTTTTTCAGATACAAATTCAAAAAGGAGATGTTATGAATTATGCAAAGTAATTTATCAAAACTAAAAGCGATGATCGGTGCGTTCGTCATCTTGACGGCAGTTTTCGCCGGAATAAACGCGACCGAAGTCAATGCCCAGGCAAGCAGAGGCGATGAAAGAGACAACCGATTAACCTCGGCGATTTTCGGTCAGATCGGTATCTCGACCGGACAGACGGCACGTCTAAACGTCACCAATTTTCATCCGGCACATTTTGATTCGGATGATCCGATGTATCCGCCCGACCCTGTCAGACCGGCGATAGTCGAAATGAGAATACTCAACCGGGACGGCGAAATCGTCGCCAGAAAAAGAACGCGTCTGGAACCGGGCAAATCGGTGAGTTTACAGATCAACGGAGAAATTATTGCGGATGACGGAAATCGCGGAGATCTGCGTGCACTCGTGATCTTTCTGCATCCCGGCGGGCGTTTTCACGCGAAACTGATCGTTCCGACACTTGAGTTAATAGACAACGAAACGGGCATCAGCAGTATGTTCGTCCATCCGGCAAACTACGTCGGTTTTAATCCGCAGCCCGAGCCGCCAACTCCACGGCGTTAGTTTGAAATTAAATGCAGAGCCTGACAAAGCGCTTACAAAAAAGCAAATCGGATTTTTGAGCGGCTGTGTGTCATTGATTATTTCCCTGCTGATGGCACGGCGAAAAATTGAGCTGAAACTTGTAAAAAGACAATAACTCAGGTCATCGCCAAGCCTCTTAATAAAAATAAGATGGTCTGATTGTAAGTCGTCTGTCGCACTAAATATATAGAAGGCAAAAATAATTTTCGGTTCAAACGAGATTTACCAAAAATTTATTGTGCAAATTGTCAGGCACTGATTTTATTAAGAAGCATTTCGGTTACGGAAAACCTACTCAACAAATAAAGATTTGGTCAATTGATTAGATATCGAAATTTTATAGACAAAAAGGAGAAAGAAAATGTTGGGTTGGGCCATTACATTCCTCGTCGTCGCACTAATCGCGGCATTCTTCGGATTCGGAGGCGTCGCGGCACTCTCCGCGGACATCGCTTACCTGCTCTTTGCAGTCTTCGTCATCCTGCTCGTGGTCGGGACCTTCGACGATCGCTTCGCCTGGGGGCCGGTCACGAAGCTCGCGACCACGAGGTCGTCGAGCGAGAGCGTGAAGGCGAGCAGCCAGCCCGAGACCAGCGCCGGGGTCAGCATCGGCAGGGTGATGTGGCGCAGCACCGCGAAGGGCCGGGCGCCGAGGTCCATCGCCGCTTCCTGAAGCGTCCAGTCGTAGTTGGCGAGCGCCGCCGTCAGCACCGCGATGACGAAGGGAAGCACCACCACGACGTGCGT